>CAYVVK010000716.1:0-3535 GCA_964454855.1 uncultured Phaeodactylibacter sp.
TGCATACTGCATACTGCATACTGCATACTGCATACTGCATACTGCATACTGAAAACGGGGCCGCCAACTGCTGAGCACAGCGAAACCCCCGGGCATACTGGAGCGCTATTCATTAGTTACAGCCATATGGGCGAGCCTGCCTACCGCTTCGATAGCCGTTGGGACAGCCAGGAGAGGCGGGCATTCCTTCACTCAATACAGCACCCGAAACCAGACCGTCGGCTCGATCTTTTTGAGTTCGTCCAGCAGTTCCTGGCCGTATTCTTTATCTACATCGGTGATCATGTAGCCGATCTGCTCGTTGGTTTTGAGGTACTGCCCGAGCAGGTTGATGTTGTGCTCGGCGAGGATGTGGTCGATCTGGGCCACTACGTTGGGTACGTTGTGGTGGATGTGCAGCAGGCGGTGGGCATTCTGCACTTCCTGGAGTTGCACATTCGGGAAGTTGACGCTGCCGGTGGTGCTGCCGGTATTGATGTACTGTATGATCTTATTGGGCACGAAATAGCCGATGTTCTGCTGGGCTTCGGCGGTGCTGCCGCCGATATGCGGAGTGAGGATGGTATTGCGCAGGCCCACCAGTTCGGAAACGAAGGGTTCGTCATTGCTTTTGGGCTCGGCGGGGAATACATCGATGGCGCAGCCACCGAGTTTGCCCGACTCTACGGCTTCTTTGAGCGCCTTGACCTGTACCACTCCCCCGCGCGCCAGGTTGAGGAAGATGGCGCCGTCCTTCATCTGGCTAAACTCCCGGGCGCCGAAGAGATCGTTGTTTTCCGGGCGCCCGTCAATGTGGAGCGTCACGATGTCTGCGGTATTCAGCAGGGCTTCCAGCGTTTCGCATTTGCGGGCGTTGCCCAGGGCCAGCTTATCGGCAATATCGTAGAAATAAACCTCCAGGCCCAGCGCTTCGGCCACTACGGATAACTGCGCGCCGATATTGCCATAGCCGACGATGCCCAGTTTCTTGCCGCGTACTTCGTGAGAACCGCTGGCAGATTTCTCCCACCTGCCGTCGTGCATCGCGCGGGTTTTATCGGGCAGATTGCGCACCAGCATGATGATCTCCGCGATGGCCAGCTCCACGACCGAGCGGGTATTGCTGAAGGGGGCGTTGAAAACCGCCACGCCGTGTTTGGTGCAGGCTTCCAGGTCGATCTGATTGGTGCCGATACAGAAGGCGCCGATATTGATCAGGCGTTTGGCGCTGGTGATGACTTTCTCCGTGATCTGGGTTTTGGAACGGATGCCGAGGATGTTGACATTCCTGATCTTCTCACACAGCTCCTCTTCATGCAGGGCGGTGGTGAGGTATTCCACCTGATAGCCTTCTTTTTCAAACAATTCAATGGCTGCCGGGTGCACCCCTTCCAGCAATAACACCCGGATGCGGTTCTTCGGATAAGATAGTGATCTGCTCATCTTTAATTCGTATAGGATTTCATCTACATTAGGAGCGATATGGTCGGCCTCTTCCTTGACCTTTTCGCGCTCCACATTTTCGGTGAAGAGATAGAATTTGTTGGCGAAGCCGGCTTTGCGGATCTCCAGGTCGTTGGCGCCGTCGCCGATGACGTATACGTCGCCCCGTAGCTTGAGATCCCGGATCACCTGTGATTTGCCTCCACTCTGGGAAAGGGGGTTATCGGTATTAAACCCAACTGCGTAGCCTTTGTCATCGTACACAAATTCATTGGCAAAGACCTTTCCGGCCAGCAGGCCGTAATCTTCAATGACGGGCACGATGAAATCGCGGAAACCATTGGAGACGACGAAAACCGTGTCTTTGAGTTCCACCAGGTGGGGCTGGTTGCGCAGGAAGGAAGGAGATATCTGCTTCTTCAGCCGTTCGGCCAGTTCCTGGATGTCATCCCGGTGTACGTGCAGCAGGCCCAGCCGCTGAGTGAGGGAGGCGCGAAAATCCAGAGCGCCGTCCATGCCCAGGTTGGTGATGTCCTGGATCTTCTGAAGTACTTGGCCCCGCTCCCTGGCAGGAGCATGAGAGAGGACAATCTCCGCCAGCACGTCCAGGGCCTCCACCCGGGTGAAGGTGCTGTCGAAGTCTATGATGAAATACGGCTTCTTGTTGTTCATAACGGGCGCGAAGTTATACCGTTTCCGGCTAAAATGCTATTCTGAGGGAGGAGCATTTTTGGGGAAGGGAAGCGATACCGATCGCTGGAAAGTGTAGTTTTGATATCTGAGAAGCCAGGAAGGGCGGGCTTTGGGGACAAAACGGGGATTGATGGGCTTTGTAGATTAAGTTTTTGTGAAGGCGCCAAGCTAAATGTGAATAAAGTGGATGATTCTGGCCCGCTCTCCTGTGAATAGGCGCTCTTCCTGGTATTCCTCGCCAACTGACAGGACATAATCGGCGGGAGCTTCCGGATAAAAGTAGACTTCGGCGGATTTTTTTTCATTCCTGAGCTCTACCACAATGTAACGTCTAAAGTCAGTTCTTCTACCTTTCCCTGGTCTTCTAAAACAGTTACATTCAGAAAAACAGTAACTGAATTTTCCCCCTCTTTATGTTTTACATCCACTCTGATGGGTAATTCTTTTTGAGGCTCATAGAAATTTTGAGCCGAATCAAAAACAGATTTGACCAAAGCAATCCGTTTTAAAGAGTATTGAGATATAGCTTCTTCCACCATTATGCAGCAAGTTTATAGGAAGAATCTGCAAAGTCCGTTGATAGTTCAGGATCAACAAAAGAATAAAAATAAGCATCAGCGGGGGACGTGACTACCGTTTCTTCAATATTGAAAGATGAAACAAAGATATGGTCTTCTCTTTGCGCCGGCTCATAGACTAATTCAGGAGTCTCCAGTTGAATTAGGGAATCCTCTGAAACGATGCAAAAGTCTTCCTCAGTAGAAATACCCGACTCATGCCATTGTTTATTCAGCTTTGATTCAAAACGCAGGAAATCAGTAGAATCATAGGTTTCCTGTGGAGTTACTTTAATAAAGTGGGTATTGGAGACCCTGTCGAATTGGTATTCGATCCGCACTGACGGGAAAGCATTGGAAATTTGTGAAAAAATGTCCTGAAGTATTTGCTTTGAGGTCATAGCTGGATATCCTCCTTTATGATTTTGTTGAAATTTGCCAGATATTCCGAAGCCCTGGTCATTTCTTGTTCGCTGATCATTACATCGTCATAATCAGATTTTTGTCTTAATGCTTTTAGCTGCTTTAAGTATCTGTTTGCAAGTGACGAATTTTCAACGAAGCTATTGGAATAACAGTTAGTAAATGTTCCAATTAATAGGGAATGTGAATTGCTTTCTTTTTTGTTAACCCTTTCATACTCATCTGTGAAATACTCCTTTAGTATATACCCCATTTTTTGAAAGCAGGAGTGATAGCAACAATGTATTGCAGGTGCATAAAAGTTACAGTCTGTTCTATTTGCCCCATGATCTTTCAATAAGAGATACGCTTGATAGTTTTCATGGGATTTAGCAATCAATGACATTTAGCGACGCGCGTTTAATAAGTGTCGTGTTTGGCTAGGCCAGTGATTTTTTCTT
>CAYVVK010000717.1:0-3532 GCA_964454855.1 uncultured Phaeodactylibacter sp.
CGCCTCAACCTTTCTCTGGGCGCAAGGGCCGGCACCGGCCAGGCCGATATGGAAGCCATCCACAACGGCATAAGTGAAGGGACACAGGAGGAGGTAGTCCGAACGTTCAGCCCGGAAGTGGGCATTGAGTTCCCCCTGGGCCGGCACCTGAGCGTGGCCTACACCAGTGGGTACCGCTGGGTGTGGGGCGCCACAGAGATCGAAGACGTCGGCTGCGGCACCTACAGCAGCCTTTACACCGGGCTGGCGGTACGCCTCGGCTTCTTCCCCGGCCGCTGATGAAAATCACCCAGGGGGGTGAGATATGTCATCCGAAGGCAGCAGTAGAGAAGGATATATTGACTTATAATAGCATCGCAACCAAACAATTAACCGTAAAATAAGTGCACCATGAAATTTCCGGCCCGCATAGTAACCATCACTCTTTTAGCTTTATCGTTAAGTGGTTGCGAAATCAGGGAGATCCGAAAGGCCATGGTGCACTTCGACCAGGCTTTCATCCCCGTATACACCTACGCCTACGAGGGCGATATCTACCAGGCCAAACGGGCGGTATTCTTCCTCGAATTCCAGTGGCAGAAGCTGAGGAACCAATACGAAGGCTATCTGGCGGAAGAAGCCGAGGCCATGCGCCGCATTGACGCCTGGCTGGGCGATGCCTACTACGCCATCGACGCCAACCGGATGCAAATGGCCACCAGCCAGCTCGAACATGTGAAGTACGAATTTATGATGCTCCGCGAAACCTATGGGCTGGACTATTACCTGGACCGCCTCTTTGACTTCCAGGCCGACCTGGAACTGCTCACCGAGGCCGCCAACGATGAAATGCTCTGCCTCATGGAATGGGACGAATACGAGTTCTTCCTGGAACAAACCCGGCAGGAATGGGCCAGCATACAGAAGCTGCCCTTCGATGCCGAACTCTACGAATTTGACGCCGCCCAGCTGCGGCAACTACGAACTCAGCAGAAAAACATGGAGGACGTACTGAAACAGTATACGGCAACCCTGGGCCAGGCCAACCGCCAGGCCATCGCAGAGGCCAGCCGGGAATTACAGCCGGCATTTTTTGAATTGCTGAAATTATTTGGCAAGTTTGAAGCCTCCAGGTCTTATTTCGCAAAGACGTAAAATTGACTAACCTTAAATAACGGCCATTATGAATCCGGACAAAACAATCAGGGAAATCATGACCACGAAGATGGTGACCGTTTCTCCCGACAGGCCAGCAAAAGCCATTCAAGAAATTTTCCGCGAAAATGACTTTCACCACATACCGGTTGTCGGTAAGGGCGAACAATTAGTGGGGATCATCAGCAAGGAAGACCTGTATAAGGTAACCTACGTACTTTCGTTGCAGACGACGGGAAAAACCTATTCCGAAAACGAATACAACCGCCTGTTGGCCAGGGACATCATGACGAAGTATCCCATCACGCTGGACCCCGAGGACAGCCTCGGCCTGGCTGCCGACATATTCCTCGCCAATAAGTTTCACGCACTGCCCATCGTGGAGGATGGCCAATTGGTAGGGCTTATTACCACCCATGACTTGTTGAAAGAAAGCTTCAACTCTGTCGAGATAGAGAAGTCTGAGGAAGCATATGAAGAATAGTTCATTCAAAAAAGCCTCCTATGAAAGATATAACCACTGTCGGCCAGATCATGAGTACGCCGGTCATTACCGTCGGCCCCGATGATTCGATGCTCAAGGTTCAGGATATTTTTCGCAAGAATAATATTCATCACATTCCCGTGGTTGACAAGGGTAAAGTGGTGGGCATTATCAGCCAGTCGGATTACCTGCGCTTACTACATGGCTTCACGCTCTTCAGGACGGAAAAGAGCACCGAATATAATGACGCCATCATGCGTTCGCTGCTGGTCAATGAAGTGATGACCAAACAGGTCGCCACCCTCAATCCTGAGGATTCATTGGAAATGGCGGCAGGCTTCTTCCGGGAAAACCTCTTCCATGCCCTTCCCGTCGTTAGCAAGGGCAGGTTAGTAGGGATCATCACTACTTTTGACCTCATCAACTACGCGTTTTCAGAGTATTCGATGATGAATTCCTGAGCGCGGTTGATATACCGGAAGGCACAACTACACCCCCTCCTCCACCGGATCATAAGATTGCTCCTCCTCCAGAGGCCCCACCAGGTTGTAGAGCCAGAGGATCAGCACCCCGAAGAGCACGCCCGCCAGGATGAGCATCGGATTGAAAATGCCGGAAGCAGAAAAGGAGAGGCGGATTAGCACTGTGGAGATCACAAAGCCCGAATTGCGGATCAGCTGGCTGTAATTATCCGTATACTTGAAGGAGGCCATCAGCAGGAAGACATCGAAGAGGATCATCACGGTGAAGAACTCGTTGTAAAAGATATTATTGATGTCCGACAATTCCTGTATTTCCCCCAGATTAAAGCGCTGCAGCTCTTCCGTCCAGGTGTAAAGGCTGTAAATGGCCAGTATAAAAAGCAGGGGCACCAGAATTATGGAGATAGCCTTTTTGATGGTCACGAATTCCCCCACATTGGAAGGCCCCTTGAGGTCCGGCCGTTGTTTGCGCAGGCGGTAAAAGAAAAAGATGAGCAGGAAGATCAGCAAGATGCTGAGCATGTCCACCCCCAGGAGTATATTTCGATAGCTCCCTGCCCATTCTTCGGAAATATCCAGTTTGGAAATGTCTTTGAATATCCGCCTGATAATGATCAGGGAGATGATCTCATACTGCTTTGCGATGGAGATGGTAAAGGAGTTGGGCAAGTGATATACCAAAAGATACACCTCGTATACGAGAATGAAGGAAAAGGGAGTGTAAATAGCGGCAATTGGACTGATAAAGAACTCTTCGGCCGAAGCTCCCAGATTGATCCAGTGAATATCATGTAGCAGTATGAGCAGGAGGTGCAGAAGGAAGCCTCCTATTCCCAGGTAAAGGATAACCGTTTCAAAACGATGGCGGAATCGTTCTTTAAAAAACAGTTCGAATAGATCATTGACCGTATCGCTGAAGCGTTTTTTCATAAATGGTTAAGAACAATTAGCAGCTAATTGTTCAAAAAAAATGACAGCCTGAGACGCCCGGAAAAGGAAATTCCCTGTATATTGACAGGAACTACCGGTAATTGCTTCTCATCGGGAGTAAAACAAATTGTATCCGCCGGCCAGCCCTTAACAGCATCTTTATCCTAAAAAATTTAACTTTGCCACGGCCCTTAAAGTCTGCCTATACCCCCTGGCGCCAGGGACAATCCGCAACTTGAGTCAAATAATATTCTATGGCATGAAATATACACTTCGTACTATTGTACTTCTTTTTTCAGGCCTGGCAGGCCTGAATGCACAACCCATCATCACCAGTGAAAGCTTTCCCCGTGCCGGAGATACCTTGTTCACGGCTATAGACAACCTCCCTTCCGGCACCATTATCACCCCCAGCGGCCCGAACCAGCTGTGGGATTTCACCACCCTGCAGTCACCTTTCACCCGCCGCCTTCTGCTGTCACCGCCTATGCAGGGGCCGGGA
>CAYVVK010000718.1:0-3524 GCA_964454855.1 uncultured Phaeodactylibacter sp.
AATGATCAGGTAATCTATATGGTAGACGGCGCCACGGTGCCGGCATCTGGTTTTCCGGTGTTTTTGGGGGCTGGGGAGCACATCATCCGGGCCGTCCTGGCCAATGAGTGCGGAAATCAGGAAGTGACGGATACCATCCGCATCGCCCCGGCCCTGGATGTGAATATCACGGCGCCGGCCAACGGCCTGCAGGTATGCGCCGGCTCGGGGCCCATCCCGCTGCAGGCCGGCCCTTCCGGGGGGCGCTGGCAGGGCGATCACATCAATCAATCGGGCGGAGAGGCCTTTTTTATTCCCTCTGCTCCCGGTACATATACCCTTACCTACAGCCGGGGCGCCGGTGATTGCCTGCGCTCGGATATGGTTACCATAGAGGTGGTGGAAGACATCAACCTTCGCCTGCAGGCACAGGGAGACACTTGCATCACCTTCAATTATACCCCCAGCCCGCTCATCGAGGAGGCTTCCTACACCATAGACGGAGTAGCCTATACGAATGGCCAGTTTCCGGTGTTCCTGAACTTCGGCGATCACCTCATCGAGGCTACACTAGATAATGTCTGCGGCATGCAGGAAGCCCGGGATTCCTTTACCATTGCCAATGTCGACGCAGTGGCGATCATCGGGCCGGCCCAGGACACGGCAGTGTGTGTGGCCTCCGGGGCCATCCCGCTGTTCGCCAACGCCTCCGGTGGCGGCTGGGTGGGGCAGAACGTCAGCACTTCCGGGGGGAACAGCTTTTTCAATCCCGACAACCCCGGCCTTTTTGAAGTGGTGTTCAGAAAAGGAAACGGCCCCTGCCTGCGCACGGATACGGTGCGGATAGAAGTAGTGGATGACATTACGCTTTCCCTCACGCCTCAGCTCGATACCTGTATTGCCTTCGAGTATACCCCGGCGCCATTCCTGGAGAGTGCCGCCTACATCATTGATGGCGCGCTGGTCAACAACGATCAGTTTCCCGTGCTGCTGGATTTCGGAACGCATAACATCCGGGCTACGCTTTCCAACGTCTGCGGCATTCAGCAGGTGGAGGATGAATTTGTCATTACCCCGGCCGAGGAAGTGTTTATTACCGCTCCTGCCCAGGATACGGCCGTCTGTGTAGGCTCCGGCGCCTTTGAACTCTCCGCCAATTTTCCCGATGGGCGCTGGCAGGGCCCCAACGTCAGCCAGAACGGCCCCATCGCTACTTTCAACCCGGTGGCTCCCGGTACTTTCACCGTTTTCTTCAGCCGGGGTAACGGCCCCTGCGAGCGGCAGGATTCCGTGGTTGTCGAGGTGCAGGGCGTCAACGCCCAGGTAGAGGGCTTCAGCGCCTGCCCCTGGAGTGGGCCCATTCCACTGGCCGGTAGCCCGGCAGGGGGGGAGTGGTCATCGCCGGATTGCCCCGGCTGCGTGGAAGGAGGCAACTTCATTGCGGCCAACCTGCCCGGTGGAATGAGTAGCGTGGAGCTACTTTACTCCGTAGCCAACGATATTGGCTGTAGCAGCAGTGCTACGGCCATAGTAAGTATTCTGGAACCCATAGCAGATTTCGCCATCAGCAGCAGCTGCCTGAATGAACCGGCGGGGGTGGAAACTTCCGGTGCCGTAGGAGATACTTTTGTATGGAGGGTTGATGGGGAAGAATTCCCACCGCCCCCCTTCGATGGGCTGGCCTCCGGCACGCACACCGTAGAAATGGTAGCTATTATCGGGCAGTGCCGGGATAGCATCAGCCAGGAAGTCAACATCGTGGCGCCGCCGGGCAATGCCAGATTCAACATAGACCGCACCCGCATCTGCCCGGGAGAGGGCATTAACTTTATACCCTTCGAAGAAGAGGTGGACAACCGCACTTACTCCTGGTCCTTCGGCCGGGAGCCCATGGATACCCTGAACACTTACCGCCCGCCCGGCCCGGTGGTTTTCGACAACTCCACCGATACGGTGCAAACTTTTCCCATTTCGTTTACGGTAACCAACGAATGCGGCAGCCTTACGCTGGATTCCAGCATTAATGTCGTCAACCTGCCTATAGCGGATATCGGTATCGACTCTTCCCGGGTGGGCTGCTCGCCCTTCACCGTCCTCTTTACCAATCAGTCGAGGGGCGGGCCCGAGAGCTGCCTCTGGAATATAGGGGAGAATTTTGCCCTGGCCTCCTGCCAGGACACCTTCTCCCTTACTTTTACTGCGACCGACAGCCTCACCCGCTTTTTCATTGCTCTGGAGGTTACCAATGAGTGTGGAAATTCCGCGGCGCTTGATACGGTGCGGGTAGCTCCTCCCGGCGTACAGGCCCTGTATAACCTGGACGATATCGATTACGTGGTCTGCCCCAATGACACCATACAGTTTGAGGATTCCTCAGCGCCCGTGCCCACCCAATGGAGTTGGAATTTCGGCGACGGCACCTTCTCCGCCCTGGCGGCGCCGAAGAAAGTGTACAGTACCATTTCAGATACTACCGTAGATGTGACGCTTAGGGTGTCTTCGGGCTGCGGCTACGATGAGATTCGCCGGCAGGTGACCATTCTGCCGGCGCCGGAAGTGGACTTCGACCTTCCGCCCTTTGGCTGCAAGGGGCAGCCGGTGGGGGGGATCGTGAACCGCTCGCCGGGCAATTATGTATCCTACGTCTGGGATTACGGCAACGGGCAGGTGGACAGCACCGCCTTTTCGCCAGTCCCGACGTTTGATGTCGGGAATACCACTTACCCCGTCACTTTGACGGTGACGGACTTTCCAAACGAGTGTAAAAACTCCTTAACCAAAGATTTGCTGATCCGCGATCTGCCCATAGCCGATTTTCTGGTGGAAAATGACGATACCATCGGCTGTGAAGCCCTGTCGGGACAGCTGACGAACTTCAGTATCAACGCCAACCAGCTGGTATGGCGCTTCAAGGGCCGGGAGGTCAACAATCTCGAAACGGTGGGATTCTCCTTTGGCACACCTGGTGATCAACCCATTACCCTGGTCGCCTCCTGGGAAGGAGTTTGTGTGGACAGCATTACCAAAGAGGTGTTCGTAGAGGAATGTGAATCTTTCATACCGAGTGCGTTCTCTCCCAATGGAGATGGGAACAATGACTTTTTCACCGTATTCGGCAGCAACTCCCTGAAAAATGTGCGGATGCTGCGGGTGATGGACCGCTGGGGCAACCAGGTGTTCTACCGCGAGGATTTTCCGCCCAATGTGGAAAAGGAAGGCTGGGACGGGCGCGTGCGGGGCAGTATTCCCAACCCGGCGGTGTTCGTCTACCAGGCGGAGGTGGAGTTTATAGGGGGCATTGTGAAGAAGTACGTGGGGGAGGTCACCCTGCTTATTGGGGAATGAGTCAACGTCCAGACGTCACTCCCACAGATCCTCGTGGATCTCCGCCAGTTCCTTATTATCCAGGCTGATGTGGAAGTCCATTTCCAGTATGGGTTTCAGGCTGTAGAAATACAGGGCCCATACGCCGAGCAGAGCCAGGGTGAAGATCGTGGCGGCGGTGCTCAGCAAATTTGCCAGGCTGAGGCCGGCCAGCAGCAGGA
>CAYVVK010000719.1:0-3520 GCA_964454855.1 uncultured Phaeodactylibacter sp.
CGGAGTAGGGGCGGTTTACGCCATCCCACTGAATGACCTGCGAGCCGTCCAGCTGGCCGCCCCAGGCGTACAGGCCGAATGCCTGCGCATCGGTTGCGTTGCCGGGCTTGGCGCCGCGGTCGCCGGAACCGTATTGCCTTTGGAAATCATAGGTGTCGATGATGTTCTCAAAGGTGTAGTTGCTGCTCACCTCCACCCCAACGCCCTTGCGCTTGGAGCCGGACTTGGTGGTGATGAGGATCACGCCATTGGAGGCACGGGCGCCGTAGAGGGCAGCAGCCGTGTTGCCCTTCAGGACGGTCATGGTCTCGATGTCATCCGGGCTGATGCTGGAAATACCGTCGCCCCAGTCCTGGCCGCCCCACATGCCGGCGTTGCCCAGGTTGGAGTTGTCGATGGGAATACCATCGATGACGTAGAGGGGCTGGTTGTTGCCTGTCAGCGAGCTGTTGCCCCGGATCACCACGCGGCTGGAACCGCCCGGGCCGGTGGCCAGGTTGCTGACGTTCACCCCGGCTACCTTGCCGGCCAGGGCATTGGCCACGTTGATCTCTCGGGCTTCCGTAAAGTCTTCGCCCGAAACTTCAGTAACGGAGTATCCCAGGGCTTTTTTGTTCCTTTCGATACCCAGTGCAGTGACGACCACCTCGTCGAGGGCCACACCCTCTTCCATAGTGACGTCAATGGTAGATTGATTACCTGCTTCTACTGTCAACGGCGTATATCCTATAAAGGAAAATTGAAGGCTGGCGCCCTCACTGACCGTCAGGCTGTATTTGCCGTCGGCGTCGGTGATGGTACCATTGGAAGTACCCACTTCAATCACGTTGACTCCTATGAGGGTTTCGCCGTCAGTATCGACGACGGTGCCCGTCACGGTTCGCTGGGCATGGGCTGCCATACCCGCAAACAGAAGCAGCGATAAGAAAAGTAAAATTCGCTTTTTCATAATTTAGGACCGGTTTTGATATTTATTTTGAACTCAAATTAAGGAAACTTTTGGCAGATAAAACAATAAAACCTGCAAAAAACTGCAAAAAACGGTAAAAAAGGGATTGGTATAAAGTTTGGAAATGGTTCTTGTATGTGTAATTTTTTTCAATTTTCTTTGGGCTTGTCAAAAAATTATTTCTTTATTAGCGGTAATCTTTTAAGGCTTCCCTTACTGGGGATGATTTTGTTTGTGGAACAGAAAGGCAAACCGGCAAAGTCCGGCAGTGAAGGGGTGGCATGCAACTATCCGTCTGTCAGCACGTTAACTTATTACTGAGCCCTGGCCCCCGGCCTTTCATCCAATTACCAGATGTTAAAAGAAGAAAGACATCAGCTTATTCTTGAAAAAGTCATGGCTCACAACAAGGTCCGGTCAGCCGACCTATGCAGCCAGCTTAATGTATCCGAAGATACCGTACGCCGGGACCTCAAAGAGCTGGCCGAGCGCGGCATCATACGCAAGGTACACGGAGGCGCAGTGGCCAACTCCCTCATTCCGCCTGGTTTTCGCGAGCAGAACATCTACCAAAGTGAAGAAAAACGGATCATCGCGAGAAAGGCGCTAAGCCTTCTGGAAGGCAAACGAACCATCCTCATCGATGGCAGCACCACCAACCTGGAATTCGCGCGCCACTTTCCGGCCAGCCTGCAGGCTACCGTTTTCACCAATTCCATCCCCATCGCCTACGAACTTTGCAATCACGCCAATCTAGACCTGGTGTTACTCGGCGGCCGGGTACTTAAACAGGCCAGGGTGGCCGCCGGACTGGATGTACTGCAGTTCCTGGAAGATGTACACGCCGACATCTGCTTCCTGGGAACCCGCAGCCTGCACGCCGGCCTCGGCATTACCACCAACCGCCGGGAAGAAGCCCTCGTAAAAAGAAAGCTTGCTGAATCTTCCGTTGAAGTGGCCGCATTGGCCACCTCCGACAAGGTCGGCACCATACAACCCTTTAAGGTATTGGGCCTGGAACAACTCCATATCTTGGTTACGGAGCTGGACCCCGGGCATCCTGCCGTGCTGCCTTTTGCTAAAAAAGGGCTGCGGGTGTTTTAATTCCGAGTACAGGAGCGCGGACCTCCTCCGCGCTCCTGTTAAAGTAGTTTCGCGGACCTGGAGGTCCGCGCTCCAGGTCCGCGCTTCTGTTAATGTACCCTATCCTCTTAATTTAATGCCTTCTTCACCGCCTTCCAGTATTCCTCATCCAGCGAGCCATAGTCGAACAGGCTGATGCCGGCGGCGCCGTTCTCTTTGGCCACGGCTACGGCCCTTTCCAGTTCTGCCGCCGGGATGTGGGGCACGAAAAGCCCACTGTACACCGGCTTGCTGTGGTTCAGCCGCTCCAGGGCGGCGGCCACCTGCTCGCCGATCCAGGGAATGTCTTCGTTGTAGAAGCCCTGATAGAGCATGGGCAGGAAAGCGTCCAGATCCCATTTGTGCCACTGCTGGCGTACGCTCTCCCAGTTGGGGAACACGGCGGCAGTAATGGTTTTATTGTACTTGCGGGCGGCAGGCACCAGCCTGCCGTTGACGAGACTTGACACGGCATCGTAGCGG
The DNA here is from genome assembly GCA_964454855.1 of uncultured Phaeodactylibacter sp. GTDB lineage: Bacteria > Bacteroidota > Bacteroidia > Chitinophagales > Saprospiraceae > CAYVVK01. The sequence continues at coordinate 2,555 of CAYVVK010000719.1, forward strand.
AATTGCCGCCAGGCCTCGTTCTGCGAGGGGTCTTCGAGATCCGTAAGGGGATCTATGCCGCTTTGCTCCTTAAACTGCGCCCGGCAGTACTCGGAATAGCTGTAATCGTATTCCGGATACTCGCGGTCCTGCACGATGTCGTACTTGGGCTGCAGGCCTTCGGCCAGGATGACGTCCGGCACGCGCACGTAGTCGAGGCGTATGCCGTCGAGATCCTCGATCTTGCCCAGGGCCTCCACCCGCGCCTGCACGAAATCCTGTACTTCGGGATGGCAGGGGCAGAGGAATTTGTAGTAATCTACATAGGCGGGCTTCAGGTGGGCGGGCTCTCCCTTGGCATTGACGGCATACCAGTCGGGGTGCTGTTCTATGATCCCGGGCGCATTACAGGGCATGGTCCACATCCAGGCGTGCAGCTGCAGGCCGGCCTCATGGGCGAGGGGGATGAGGCGCTCCAGCAGGTTCTCCTTTACGGGAAAGCCGGGCAGGTCGAAATAGGCGTAACGGCTGTTGAAGATCTCCGGCAGCACGCCCTCGATGCCGGCATCCGCCATCTGCCCGAAGATGGCCTTCCATTCGTCATTGCTCAGCCCTTCCTTGGGGCGCAGCCACATCCAGTGGCGGGGCAGGCCATTGTCAGTAGTTTCCGTTGCAGCTTTCTGAGCCTGTGAGTTGCAGGCCGCCAGGCCCGGGAGCAAGGCATAAGCCAGCGTGCCTTTGCCCATGGTTTTCAGAAATGTTCTTTTGTCCATATTGTGTTTTTGTTTTTTCAAGCTGATGTCCCCAGTATGCAGTCCCCCAGTCTCCCAGTCCCCAGTGGGCAGTGTGCAGTGTGCAGTGTGCAGTGGGCAGTCCCCAAGTCTCCCAGTCCCCAGTGGGCAGTGTGCAGTGGGCAGTGTGCAGTGGGCAGTGTGCAGTGTGCAGTGGGCAGTGGGCAGTGTGCAGTGTGCAGTGGGCAGTGGGCAG
>CAYVVK010000720.1:0-3515 GCA_964454855.1 uncultured Phaeodactylibacter sp.
CGGCCTGGGCCATCAATGTGCTCATCCTGCAGCTGGGCATCGTTTACTTTTTTGCCGGCTTTGCCAAGCTCAATGCCGACTGGCTCTTCCGCGCCATGCCACTGGCCGTGTGGCTGCCCACCAAGGCCCACTGGCCGCTGCTGGGGCCCTTGTTCGAGCTGGGATGGGTGGCCTTCGCCTTCAGCTGGGCGGGCGCTTTGTACGATCTGACGATCCCCTTCTGGCTGTCGTGGAAGCCGGCGCGGCCTTTTGCTTATGCTGCCGTAGTGGTTTTTCACGGGCTGACTAAGCTGCTATTCCACATCGGGCTGTTTCCCTTTATCATGATCTTCAATACCCTGATCTTCTTTTCTCCGGCCTTTCACGAAAAACTTCTTGGGTACATCGGTTACCGGCCCGGAACCGAATTCCGGCTCTATGAACCTTCCCTGTCAGGCTGGCGGCTACTGCGGCCGGCACTGGCGCTCTATTTCGCTTTTCAATTGCTGTTTCCACTGCGCCATCTGCTCTATCCTGGCAATGTGTTGTGGACGGAGCAGGGCTACCGCTTCGCCTGGCGGGTGATGCTGGTGGAAAAAACTGGGCAGGCCACCTTCTTCGTGGAGGATCCCGCCAGCGGCCACCGGGCGGAAGTGGACAATAGCAACTACCTGACGGCATATCAGGAAAAACAGATGGCCATTCAGCCCGATCTGATCCTGCAGTATGCCCGTTTTCTGGAAAAAGAATATTGCCGAAAATACCGGCTGGAAGATGTCCGTATACAAACGGATTGTTTTGTGGCCATGAACGGGCGCTCCAGCCAACGCTTTATCGCCCCAAAGATTGACCTCACCCAATTGCAGGACGGATTCCGCCATAAAGCGTGGATACTGCCCTTTCAGGAAGAAAGCCGATCCCTTCCACAATTCACGAACTTAAACCTGAGACAGTGAACAGCCAATTTCGATTCTTCCGACTTCTTCTGACTGGGGCCCTTATGCTGGGGGGGCACCTGCTTATTGGGCAAGCTTTTCAACTTACGGGCAAGGTCACCGAGGCCAGCCAGCAAAAGCCCATCGCCGATGCGATGGTTTATATTCAGGAAAGTGCGAGCACGCTGGAGGCCAACAAACAGGGTGTTTTTGAATCCGAACCGCTCCCCGGGGGAAAGTACACCCTGACCATTTTTGCAGAAGGCTACGCCACGGAGGTCCTGGAGGTGGAAGCCAGTACTGCCGGGCCCCTCGACATCCGCCTGCGGCCCCTTTCCATCAATATGGAAACGGTGGAAGTAGAAGCGGAGGCTGAACGCCACGGCCTGCGCCGCCTGCGCAATGTGGAAGGCGTGGCCATCTATGCAGCCAAGAAAAGTGAGGTCATCGAACTGGAGAATGTACTGGGCAATCTGGCGGCCAACAACGCCCGGGAAGTCTATAAAGGCATTGCCGGCCTCAACATCTGGGAGAACGACGGCGCCGGCCTGCAACTGGCCATCGGCGCCCGCGGCCTGGACCCCAACCGCACCTCCAATTTCAATACCCGGCAGAACGGCTACGACATCAGCGCCGATGCGCTGGGCTATCCCGAAAGCTACTATACCCCGCCGGTGCAGGCCCTGCAGCGCATTGAAGTGGTGCGCGGGGCGGCTTCCCTGCAGTACGGCACGCAGTTTGGCGGCCTGCTGAACTTTGTGTTCAAGAAAGGGCCGGATGACAAGCCTTTCGAATTCGTAAGCGAGAACACCTACGGCTCCTTCGGCCAGTTCAATACCTTCAACAGCGTGGGCGGCACCAAAGGGCGGGTAAATTACTACGCTTTCTACCAGTACAAGCGCGGCGACGGCTGGCGCCCTAATTCGGAGTTCGAGCAGCATTCGGCCTTTGCCAATCTCAACCTCAAGGCTACCGACAAGCTGGACATCGGCCTGGAGTTCACCCACATGAACTACCTGGCGCAGCAGCCCGGAGGCCTGGCCGACTTCGAGTTCGAGCAGAACCCTCGCCAGAGTAAGCGCGAGCGCAACTGGTTTAAGGTAGGCTGGAACCTGGCGGCCCTCACTTTCGACTACCGTTTCAACAACCGCACCCGCTTCAACCTGCGCAACTTCCTGCTGCTGGCCGGACGGGATGCCCTGGGCGAACTTGGCCCCATCAACCGCCCCGACCCGGGCCGCGAGCGCGACCTCATAGAAGGGGAATACCGAAATTTCGGCACCGAAGCCCGCCTGCTGCACCGCTATGGCCTGGGCCGGCAGTCGTCTACTTTTCTCATTGGCGCCCGCCTCTATCGCGGCTTTACCGAGAACCGGCAGGGCGACGCCAGCGATGGCTCCGGCCCTGATTTCCGCTTTCTCAACCCGGAAGACCTGGAAAAATCGAACTACGAATTTCCCAGCCGCAACCTGGCGGTATTTGCCGAGAACCTCTTTAACATTACGCCCCGCTTTACCATCACACCGGGGGTTCGCTTTGAGTATATCCGCACGGCTTCCGACGGTTACTACAAGCAGCGGGTGTTTTCCGGCGGCCAGCTCATTTTTGAGCAGCGCCTGGAAGACGAGCAGGTCAACGAACGCTCGCTGGCCCTGCTGGGCCTGGGCCTGGGCTACCGCCTGAAGAACAGCCTGGAGGCCTACGCCAACTTCTCCCAGAACTACCGCGCCATCAACTTCAGCGACCTGGCGGTGGTCAACCCCAACCTGGTGGTCGACTCCCTGCTGCAGGACGAGCGCGGCTACAATGCCGACCTCGGCCTGCGGGGCGAACTGCTGGACAACCGCCTGCGCTTCGACTTCAGCGCGTTCTACCTCCGCTATAACGGCCGCATCGGACTATCGGAGATCACCGTGCCGGACCCCATCGTGGTGGAACGGCAGGCAGCCTACCGCACCAACATCGGCGACGCCCGCATCCTGGGCCTGGAAACCTACGCCGAGGCCGATATCTGGCGGCTGGCCTTCGGTAATACGGCCCGCCCCTCCCTTTCCCTTTTTGCCAACCTCAGCCTGCTGGACGGCGAGTACATCAGTGGCCAGCGGCAGTTCATCGGCAATGAGGTGGAACTCATTCCGCCCGTCACTATCAAGACGGGCTTGTCTTTCCGGTATAACGGCTTCCGCGCCAGCTACCTCTACACCCGTGTACAGGAGCACTTCAGCGACGCCACCAACGCCACCTTTGTGGCCAACGCCACCCGCGGCCTTATCCCCACCTACAGCGTGATGGACGCCTCGGCCAGCTATGAGCTGGGCCGTTTCCGCCTGCAGGCCGGAGCCAACAACCTGCTGAATGCCGCTTACTTTACCCGCCGCGCAACCGGCTATCCCGGGCCCGGGATCATCCCGGCCGAGGGGCGGCGGTTTTATTTGGGGCTTAGGGTGAGGATTTGAGTCTGGGCGTCCAGGCGTCGATAGGTCGAGAAGTCAAAAAAGCACCTCCATTTTTTTGATATTCCTCTCCGGAATGGACATCTTCCGACGTTCCGACGTTCCGACGTTCCGACGTTCCGACGTTCCGACGTTCCGACGTTCCGAC
>CAYVVK010000721.1:0-3513 GCA_964454855.1 uncultured Phaeodactylibacter sp.
GGGCCTTCACTTCTTTCCCATTTCGGTTAGACTCTATCTCCACCTTTCCCTTTGGCAGGGTATCGGGGCCGGAGCTGAAGCTGTTGAATAGGAAAGCCTTCATGCCTGAGGGCAGTTCAGCCGGTACGGGCGCCAGGAGGGATGGAGCCCGATTCTCCAGAGCTTGCAGGCCATCGGAGCTGGCCGGGCCGGTGTCGTGCGCCAGGCGGTTAGTGCTGGCAGAGAACAACAGAATAGCTATGAGCAACAAAGCGGTTGCGGTAAACTTTTCCATAATATTGGATTTGTAATGCGGTTGGCCGAGTATCCGCTTTATCCGGAGGAGAAGGCGGCCTTTGCCCTTACGGGTGAAGGCCATGGCCATGCGAGGGTGCCGTTGGCTGCTTTCTTCGATCTGCACCAGGGCCCTGGCGTAGGCCATGGAATTACCGCAAAGCGCTACGGCAATATCGTCGCAACAGTTCTCCCGCTCCATCCGGATATTAGCGGATATCCACCAAACAGCCGGGTTGAAATAATACAGTACTTCTACTATAGATTGTAGTATGTTGAACAGGTAATCTCTTCGGTATATGTGCGCCAGTTCGTGGGCCAGTACGGCTTCCACCTCTGCCGGCGTCAGGCCGTTGACTGCACCAAGAGGAAGAAGGACCACCGGCTTGAGATAACCCACCACCATGGGCGTGCTTATAAGGCCCGACTCCATCAACTGTGCTGGCCGGCTCAGCCGCAGCCGCCCGGAAAGTTGCCGGAACCGTTGCTGCCAACGGGCCGGCAGTGGTTGTACCCGGTGGTGTTTGAGGTGCTGGACATAGGCCAGCCCTCCCAGAAAACGGAGCATGAAGAAGGCCAGGCCCAGCAGCCAAATGCAAACTACCAGAGGCAGGTGGGCTTCAAAGTAGGCCTCGAACTGGCCCACGGCCTGATCGATCAACGGCATTTCACCAGCCGTGCCGGGCGCCTCCGCCAGAGTGATGATGGCATTGGGCGCTCCTGCTTCTTGCTGAGCCGCCCCGATACCGGCATGGTAGAGGCCGGCAAAGGTAGCGACAGAGGCCAGCAGCAGGCCCGCCAGAGCAATATTGCCCAACAGGTAGCGTAGATGCGCCCTCTGCTTTTGCAGTAAGGCAGAAGCTCCGGCCAGCAGCAAGGCGATCAGCATGCCCTGCCAGAGGGAGTGAAGGACCGTCCATCCCAGGGCAGCGCCCAGTTCTCCTGATAAAAAGGAATAGATCATTTCCATTTTTGATCAATTATTTTCTGTTTGTTCATTCATCCTCTTCAGATTTCATGCGTTCGATAAATGCCTTTATCTCCTCCAGCTCGCCGGGAGAGGCTTCGTGGTTGCCAAGGGCCTGCATCACCAGCTTCATCGCCGAACCACGGAAAGCGGTGTCGACAAATTTCTTCAGCAAACGCATCTGGGTGGCCGACTCGTCCACCGCAGCTTCATAGATATGGCTGCGGCTTTCTGTATTGCGGCGAGCCAGGCCCTTGTCCACCATGATCTGCATCAGCTTCAGCGTAGTGGTATACCCCACCTCGCGCTGCTCATTGAGTTTCTCGTTGACAAAACGCACGGAAGACGGCCCATTCTCCCAGAGTATCTGCAGGATCTCCAGTTCCGAATCTGTGGGCCGGGGTAATCGTTTCTGGCTCATCTGGCGTTCTTATTTTCTTCTTTCATATTGCTACGAATTATTTCGTACACAAGTATATACGAAATTTTTCGTAATTGCAAGTTTGAATACGAAATCTTTCGTAAAGCAAGCCACCTTAACGTTTATACTTAACCCGTCCCCCTATCCTCCCATCAGCAGCAGCCCAGGCGGGGCGGGCGAGCGGCAATCAACTAAATCAACTTAATCCCTCCTGCCTGCTCCGGCAATGCCACAAAATTTCTACCTTTACCAAATGTCGGCGGCCATCCGGAAAGGCTGCGGCAAGCAATATTCCAAAACATACAAAACCTTCACAATCATGAGATTCGCACTGCCTTTCTTTTTTGGCTTTATCCTGCTTGCCTTCGCATCCTGTGGAGGGGAAACCCCATCTGGCCAACAACAGCAGGAAAATGGCGAGGCCGATACCACAGAAGCGGTAACGGAGGAATCGCCCAACCAATACCAAAATGGCGGCCAGCGCGCCAGCCACGACTGTCAGATACCGGCTGAAGTAATGGAAGGCAATCAACTCTGGCTCCGCAGCCAGGAGTTGCTGGTAGCCATCGTTGCTGATTCCACTACCTATGAAGAAGGCTACGGCCCGAGCCACCGCATACTGGAAGTGTACAATACCGAGAACTGCAACCGTATACAGCGCAAGGCCCTGCCGGTAAATGTGAGCCCTGATTTCCCCTACTATCTGGCGGAGATCAATTACAACAACAACAGCCAGTTGATCGCCATCCGCGGTTTCAGCACCATATATATATACGATGCGGAGAACCGCCAGCTGTTGCCCCAGCTGGAGCCACAGTTTCGCAGCGAGCGGTACGGCGTTGACGCCCAGTCGGGCATGATACAGCGCCTGGAAGTCTGGGAAGATTATCTGGTAGGCTATTCCCGCGATTACGGCAGCTTTGTGTTCGACCTGGAAAATAAAACCCAGCCGGAACCGGTGCTCCCATTCGCAGAATACGAAGGGGAAACCCAGGAGTTCTATCCCCTGTTCCTTCTGGAATCCAAAGAAGGAAACGGCTATCAGGCCATCATGCCTACCTATGTGGACGAAGGAGATGAGTTTTCCATTAACCCGGCTTTCGAAAAACCCCTGTCCCTGAATACCGACCTGCCCAGCAGTGCCCGCAACAACCGCTTTCTGGTGCTGCGCCAACAAAACCAGGCCCGCACACCGGTTGCTCTCGACCTGCTGGAACGGGAAAGAGTGGAACTGCCGGCAAATATCGCCAGCCAGAAAACCCAGGACATCCTCAACTGGATGAGAAGCAATAGTTAAACAGTTTTTATCCTTTTTTTCACTTATCTTGAATGGCAGGCGAGCGGCGGAGCCCACCGTTCGCCTTTCTTTTTCCCAAAAGCAAGCAAGGATAAATTATGATGAAAAAGGTTATTTGTATCGCGCTGGCCCTTGCCACTACACTTTCCGTACAGGCACAAAGAAACATGGACAACAAGCGAATGGAGAAGGCGCTGGAGAAGGCGGGCGTGAAACTGGAAGGAGAACCCGGTTCCTGGATGGCGTACTACGATGAACACATCGCCCTGGTCGTTACCGATGAGCAAAATAACCGCATGCGCATCTTCACCCCTATCATCGAAGAAGAGGATGTTTCTCAGCAGGAAATGCACCGCATGCTGAAGGCCAACTTCCACTCCGCGCTCGATGCCAAGTACAGTATCTATGAGGGTTTTGTGGTCAGCGTCTTCACCCACCCCCTGCGGGAACTCACCGAAGAACAGCTCATGGACGCCCTGCAGCAGGTGATCAACCTGGCCAATAATTTCGGGACCAGCTACTCCAGTACAGAATTGATTTTCGGAGGAGGGCAGG
>CAYVVK010000722.1:0-3512 GCA_964454855.1 uncultured Phaeodactylibacter sp.
CGGCCTCCGGAAAATGGCGGCATAACGGATGCCCCGCTTTTTTGTCACGCACTCATTTAATTATTATTTTTTGTTGCGGCGAACTCAAAGGAATGTCTGCGCCCTTCTCTCCGGCGCAGACCCATACGGGCAGGCCATTTAGCTTCGCTGAGCCCTTCTGGGTTCAGTTGGACTAAACCAGCCTGCCCCGCCGTCCAGTTACACTAGAGGAAACGCGCCTGCTTTCCTCCGGATAAAAATAGCTCATAAAATATGCTTTTTTCCCTACCCTGTCAAACTCAGCGTGCCGCTCAAAATCAAATGGGCCCATTTCTTTGGCGGCTCTTCGTAAACGTCCGAACAACTAAAGGTGACATGGCGGCCTGCCGCTGTTGTAGGCTGTGGGTAAATGCCCTTACCATATCTTTGTCTTTGGCCCCTGCATTCTTCATTCCAATATGCCATTCAATTATCTGCTTCAGATATTTATCATGGACCGATTGGCCCATCATCATCTTTGCAAATGGCAGTTCGTCTCGCCAGAGGTATTTCGGGACATAGGTTGCATCCCACCAGAACTCATTAACAAGAATTTCGTATTCATCTCTCGTCGGCCTTCTGATGTTGTATTGAGAACGCGTCGGTTCTGGCAGATCAGAAAGGATATTATCTTTGTCGATTAAAACGCTATATCCATAATCGATGTTTTTTAGCCTTGCATCTCTGTTCTCAGTTATCTGGAAATCAATTCGAGATCCGTCTTCAAACAAGAAAAGCCGGGTAACCCAGTTTTCATCAAATGTCGTTCGAGGAAATAACGGCCATCGGGTCATGATTGGCCCTAACGACCCCACCCATTCGTCTCCCTTTTTAATTATTGAAATGTCCCCAACATATACCTCAATATCATAATCTGATAAAAAGTCAGTTTTAGCATTCTCATTTGCTCTTGAACCGGCCAGAAGTGCAGCTCGAATATTCTCATCATGCTCTGCTAATCTCAGAAATGCTTCAAAAGTGCTTGTGGTTTCTTTCATGTTTCTCTCTGCTTCTGTCTTTTGCGGGGGGCACCTTCCTTAGAGCAGGTTTGGAGGTAGTGCTTTGGAAGCGAACCTGCCTGCGTGCCTGCCCCTTGAGGAGTGTTATCGCACATACTCTGTTGCAGCCAATTTTTCTCTATACTTCTTTTCCAATGCACGGGCGAAAGCCATTTTATCATTCCGTAATGACTCCATTGCTTCCCCATTTACAATGGATGGATGGATGTCTCTCAGGTAATTATCGCTCCACAAAGCAAGTTCTACAAGTATGGGGGTTAATGCCAATCCCTTATCGGTTAAGAGATAAAGGTTGGCCTTCTTATTATTCGGCCGTTTAGTTTTTAGGATGATTCCCAATTCTTCCAGCAGTTTGAGTTTGGCCGAAAGGATATTGGTGGCAATAGCTTCCTCACTCTCCGTAAAGTCTTTAAAGGTTTCCTTCCCTTCTACTAGCATCTGTTTTACAATAACCAACATCCACTTATCGCCTAAAACGTCAAGGGCTGAAGTGAAAGGGCAATTGCATCTGAATTCCTGTGGCATATGTTAACGGATCATTAAATTTTACTTGCAAAATGAAAGTTTTAATTCAAATCACTTGCAAATTGCAAGTTACTTGAGTATTTTTGCTTGCAAATCAAAAGTAATAAACTTTCCGACATGAGACAAGTATTTACAATCCTTTTGTTTACGGGCTTATTCGCTGCCTGTAACTCAGGCAAACCGACAAGCAATAATCAACAATCAAAAACTCCTGCAATGAGTAAAAAAGAAACCGTAGGCACTTTTTTGGGTGCCGTACTGCAGAATGATCCTGCAAGCATGCGTGAATTGGCGAATGCCGACTACATCCAGCACAACCCATTTATTCCCACAGGGCTGGAGCCGTTTATTCAAATGCTACCGGTACTACAAGAAAATGGAACAACGGCTGAAAATATTCGGATGTTCCGGGACGGCAATTATGTCTTTATGCACAACATCTGGAGAAATGCCAAGCCGTTCGGTGCGGATGAAATGGTCTCTTTCGATATCATCCGCTTGGATGAGAAAGGTAAAGTGGCAGAACATTGGGATGCCATGACTCCACTGGTGAAAGAAACCGCTAGCGGAAGAACGCAAACGGATGGTCCGACAGAGGCAACGGGCCTGGATAAAACCGAGGAAAATAAAGCACTTGCCAAGGCTATGGTAGAGGATATTCTAATGGGGAAAAACCCTGAAAAGATCACCGATTACATCAGTGCCGAACAATACGGCCAGCATAATCCCGGGATAAAAGATGGTTTGTCGGGGATCATGGAAGCGGTGGAGTATCTCACTTCACAGAACAACATGTTTAAATACACCAAGATTCACAAAGTACTGGGCGAAGGCAATTTTGTTCTCACGGTAAGTGAAGGTAAATGGAACGGAAAGCAACAGGTATTTTACGATTTGCTTCGCTTTGAAAATGGTAAAGCCGTGGAACATTGGGATGTGATCCAGGAAATTCCCACTGAAGGATTGGCGAACAATAATGGAATGTTTGGATTTCAATAAACACGGAACGCGAAAAGAAAATCATCTTTTCAAATTATTAAAACCACAAAAGCAATAGCAGGCTTTGTGGTTTTTTTATTCCATTTTCACAAATCACTGAAAATCATTTGAAAAGGCCCTAAAAATAGAACCATCCCGGCCAAGGGGCCAGGACGTCCACTACAGCCCGGCTTCCCGACATCTGGACCTCTCGACCGCTCGACCTCCCTTAAATAAAGCCCACCAGTAAACCATTAAGCCGCCAAACGTTTAAGGTAAGGGAAACAGGCCCGGAACAAGGGATAAACCACCGGATATGATAAAAAAAGACACCCTGCTTATAGCTGCCGGCTTTGTGCTCCTGTGGAATTCGGGATTCATCGGAGCGGAGTACGGGCTGCCCTATGCCGGGCCTTTCACCCTGCTCTTCTGGCGCTACCTGGCCCCTTTGGGGTCGGTTATCGGGATCACCGTAGCCACGCTGTTACAGCGGCGGATGGAGTTGAAAAAAGAGCGCCTTACCTTAGCCGTCGACCAGGCTCTGTTTTACCAAAGCCTCGCCACAATGCTCGCTTTGGCTTTGCCGGCTATTTTTATTGAAAAATTATCCACCCAATGGAAGCCGGAATTCATCTACGCCATGATCTGGCTGGTTCTCGCCGTTTCCCTGGGCGCCTACGGCCTGATGTGGCTGCTGATCGAACGCATCAATGCCACCCGCGTAGCCGGTCTGTTTTACCTGGGTCCTCCTGTAACCATGTTCATGGCCTGGATAGCGTTCGGAGATCAGATCCGGGTGATGGATGTTGTAGGCCTTGTGGTGGTATTTGCCGGCGTATCTTTAACCCTGTTTAAGCCGGAGGACAGCGGATGAGGGAGCGGAACAGTTTTTGTGTGCCCCTGTGCCCCTGTGCCCCTAGCAAAACGCTTCCAGGTTTTATAAACCCTGGAAGGTTACGGCCGCAATTGGTT
>CAYVVK010000723.1:0-3511 GCA_964454855.1 uncultured Phaeodactylibacter sp.
CGGCCTCCGGAAAATGGCGGCATAACGGATGCCCCGCTTTTTTGTCACGCACTCTTACCTTATGATTACACAGACTGGAGCAGCAATCACGTATGGTTGCATAAACAACCTGTTCCACTTTGGGCAATGGCCTTTAGCCTGAACATACTGGGCGTTAACGAAATTGCGCTGAGGCTCCCCTCTATACTCCTTTCCACTTTAGCCATTTGGCTGACGTATAAGATCGCCTGTTATTTTGTCGGACAGAGAATGGCGCTTCTCGCTGCCTTTCTTCATGCTATTCATGGCCTAACCATTGAACTTACTGCCGGCCGGACTGCAACTGACCATATCGACATTTTCTTCCTTTTCTTCATCGAATCAGGCGTCTTCTTTTCCATTAGCTTCCTGAAAAAGCCTAAATGGTATTTCAGCTTCCCCATTGGAATAAGTATAGGGCTCGGTATTCTGACAAAGTGGCTACCTGCTTTAATTGTCATCCTGATATGGGGATTATTGGTAATTCACAAAAAGTTACCATGGGTTAAAATTTTCACTCATTTTTTTATCATACTTGGCACTGCCATAATAATTTTTCTTCCCTGGCAAGTCTACATTTTTAATGCTTTCCCCTTAGAAGCCCAAAGAGAACACGCTTATAATGTCATGCATTTATTTGAAGGGCTGGAGGAACATGGAAAGCCATGGTATTACCACTTCAATAAAATGCGGATCATTTTCGGCGAACTTATTTACTTACCTCTTTTGTGGTATACTTACAAAAAAGGAAAGCAGTTCCTTAAACCGGACTTCAAGGGCCTAAGCCTTTTAACCTGGATCTGGGTGCCCTTCTTATTCTTCTCTTTTGCTGCTACCAAGATGCAGGCATACACGATCATCACCGCACCGGCATTTTTCATTTTAACAGCCCTGTTTTTCCGTTATCTTCATATCTACAAAGCCAAATTCTGCTTTCCTGAATATATCTCAAGCATAGTCCTGGCTTTGCTTATTTTGTTGCCCATCAGGTACTCCATTGAACGAATAAAGCCTTTTTCCGTAAGAGAAAGAAGCCCCGCGTGGGTTGAAAATATCAAGGCGTTGGATAATCAATTCCCACTGGATCCTAAAACAGTGGTTTTCAATATGCCACGGCCTATTGAGTTTATGTTCTATACAGATGCAACGGCTTACCCATTTATGCCAGAGGAAAAAACCCTGGATAGTTTATGGCATACTGGTTATGAATTGTATAAGTATGAGAACGAAGGATTAAAGAAAATAGGCCATTAAGAGCCTATCCCAAAAGAAGGGTGAACCAATCAAGCCGCAAAATAATCCTCCAACTCCTTAAGCGTATCCCCACTACCCTGTATATCCCGGATCAGCTTTCCTTTTTCCAGCACCACAATGCGCTCGCACACCTCCGTGACGTGCGCCAGGTCGTGGCTGGAGATCAGGATGGTCTTGTCCTGCTCCAGCTCGCGGATGAGGTTCTTAAGGCGGATCTGGGAGCTGGGGTCCAGGTTGGCGAAGGGCTCGTCGAGCACCACGAGGCGGGGGTTGCCCATCAGGGCAGCGGCGATGCCGATCTTCTTCTGGTTGCCCTTCGACATGTCGCGCACGTATTTGCCACGGCCCAGGATCTCCCCGTTGAAGAAGGCCTCGAAACGGCTGAGGTATTCGCCCACGTCGCTCTCGTTCATGCCGTAGAGCTTGCCGACAAAGCGGAAGTACTCCTCCGGGCTGAGGAAGCCGATGAGGAAGCTGTCGTCCAGAAAAGAGCCGGTGAAGGTTTTCCAATCACTCGACTGGGCAACGTTCTTTTCGTCGATCAGCACTTCTCCGCGCACCGGGCGGATCAGGTCGAGCAGCAGGCTGAAGAGGGTGGTCTTGCCGGCGCCGTTGTTGCCCACCAGGCCGAAGCGCTGCCCGGCGGGGATCTCCAGCTCCGGGATGTCGAGCACCACCGTATTTCCGTATTGTTTGCAGAGGTTATGGACTGTGATCATAGCTTATTATTTTTTAAAACTACTTACTAATGCGTACTTGCGGCCCTCAAACTGCCGGATGAGGAGCGGCAGCAGGAAGCGTTTGCCCGCCAGGCCCAGTATGCCGGCAACGGCCAGGCTGGCGAAACCCATGTATTGCCCGCCGATATAGTCGAACAGCAGGTACAGGAGTATCGGCAAAACCAGAAAGGGAATGATCATGATGAATTGCGAGGCGCCCACGCCTTCCCAGTTCATATAGGACTGCTTGTTGGGGTCGATGCGGCGACCGTTATAAGTAGCGATATAGAGTACAATGTACACATTGACGCCGGCGTTGAAAAGCGCAGCAGCGGGAGCGATCAGCAGGAAAATGGGGTCGATCAGGCCATACAACAGGCAGGGGACGGCCACGATGAAGTTAAATCCCGCCAGCAGATAGTACTTGGCGTCCAGGAACTCCTCAAAGGAGACATTCCTGGCCATGAAAAAGTCAAAATGGGGGCTCTCCCAGGAAAAGAGGAACTGTCCGTAGTTGGCCATCGGAAAGCCGATGGCCAAAATCCAGAAAAAGAGGGCGAACCACATGCCGCCGCCCTCGATATATTCCAGGCTGAAAAAAGGATAAAGCAAGAGTATAAAGCTCATCATCAGCTGCGTGCGCGGCCGTTTGTTGCGCCAGATCTGCTGCATTTCCAGCTGTATATAAGTACCTACTCCGCCCAGGCGCTTCAGGAAATCGAAATCCCGGGTATCGGCAGCAGCCATCTCTTTTTTGCCGGCCAGGGCATCCAGGTAGGTGTACTGGTTCATGGCGCGGTACTGCACGAGATAAATGCCGGCCAGCAGGAGCAAGGGCACCGCCAGCAGGAAGGGCGCCTGAAGCAGGGCTTCGATGCCTCCCTGAAACATTTCCGCCAGGTTGAGCAGGCCCTGCCAGTCGGCAATACCTACAAGCACCATACCGGCAAGGAGGAGAAAAACCAGGCCCGGATGTACATTGAACTGCCGTTTGAGGTAAAAGGCCGCGTAGTGATTGATGAGCGTGAACAAGACAATGGCTGCCAGCCAGGCCCAGCCGGCAGCAGCACCCACAGCGGGAAACACCACCTTAGCGGCAAAGGGTATGAAAAAGAGCAGGGTAAAGAGGTTGAATACATTGAACACCGACTTCAGCAACAGATAGTGAAACAGCTTGCTCTTCCGGATGGGCAACAGCAGGTAGGGCTGAATGTCCAGCACCGGAAAAGACTGCATGAAAAAGCGGAAAATAAGGTCAGCGAGAAAGACGTACAGCAGGGCGCCGTTGACGAAGGTGAAGGGGTCGGTGCCGGGCATGCTCTCCTCCAGGATAAAGTCGAGGAAGTATCCCAGGACGAGCAGATTAAGCATCAGGTAAGCCACGAGCAGGCCGAGCAGGATATTGATCGCCAGGCTGCGTTGCCAGAAAGGAGCACGCAGCTGTGACTTCCACCCGTGGGAGAGCAAGTCTTTTATCATCGTTAGCGAGGTTTACAGACTTGCTCTCCCACGGGTGGAAG
>CAYVVK010000724.1:0-3507 GCA_964454855.1 uncultured Phaeodactylibacter sp.
TAGCTGGGCGCCTACCACCCGTTTTTTCGCTGAATTCACCTACACGTATTCTAATTTCACCTATCTGGAATATAACACCGCCGAGGGTGATTTTGTCGGCAATCAGCTGCCGGGCGTCCCTCAGCATTTCGGTTTTTTCAACCTCCGATACACTCACCCTTCCGGTTTTCTGGCCAACCTGCGCAGCCGCTATGTGGGCAGCCTGTACGTCAACGACGCCAATACGGAAAAAGACGACGCCTTCTTCGATGCCGGCCTGCGCCTAAGCCATACTGTAGAATGGAAGAACTGTAATTTCCACCCTTTCCTGGGGGTCAACAACCTGCTGGACGCCGAATTCAACAACAATGTGCGCATCAATGCTTTCGGTGGGAGATACTACGAACCGGCGCCGGGCATTCACTTCTACGCCGGCCTGCGGGCGCGCTTTGGGGATTAGGAAGTATGTAATGCATCCGACCAACTTCACTTTAGATACAGGCGGCCAGGGATACTCAGCAGAATCTTTCTCAGTAATTCTTATCTTAACAATTCGGTAATTCCAGGATTAGCCTGAAAAGAACTCTCCCTGTCTCGCAAGCAAGCAAGTTTATTCATTAATTAAAAATACTTCACATGAGGAAGAACATCTACATGCTATTGCTCATGCTTTTCTGCATGGCGCCTTTCACTTATGCTCAGCTTACTTATGTCAAAGCAGACGCCTCCGGCGCTAACGACGGCAGCTCCTGGGCGGACGCCTACACCAGCCTGGCCGCCGCCCTGCAAAACACTACCGAAGGCGAGGTTTGGGTGGCCGCCGGTACCTACGTACCCGGCACCGATACCCTTGATGTTTTTACGCCAGCTTCCGGAGTGGCGCTCTACGGCGGCTTTGCCGGTACGGAGAGCGCACTTGAAGAACGAGACGTGGAAGCCAACCCCACCGTCCTTAGTGGCGACCTGGCCGGGGATGACCTTCCCCGGGAATTGGAAACCAACCGCAGCGACAACAGCCTGCACGTTTTCTACATCGACAGCCTGTTTACGGCTCCGGTTATCATCGACGGCTTCACCGTAAGAGGGGCGCAGGCCAATGCCAGCAGTGACCTGGATGTCTACTACTACCGGGGCTCGGCCATCTTTGCCCTGAGCACCGTTGAAGTACGCAACTGCCACTTCACGGAAAACTTCGCCCATGGCCCGACCATCTACCTGCTGGATGAAGGCACTTCCGGTTCGGTGATCGAGAACAGCCTGTTCGATTATAATGAATCGCTCGACCGGGGGGCGGGCATGTATACCCTGCGCTGCTCCGATCTCACCATTTCCAACTGCGAGTTTTCCAATAATGTCACCAACCGGGGCGCCGTTTATATCCGCGATGGCTTTAATGCCACGATAACGGACTGCCTGTTCGAGAACAATGAGAACCCCGGCGGTTATGGAGGAGGCATGTGGGTCTGGCACAATTCCGGCATCATCAGCAATTGCGATTTCATAAACAATACGGCCGGCAATGCTGCGGGCATCTATCTGGATTTCAGGAACATCACCGAAAACTTTGACCCCAGCCAGCTGATCATCGACAACTGCAATTTTGAGGGCAATGTCACTACCGGTTATGGTGGCTCCGGCATATTTGCCTTTAACTCCAGCTTCACACTTACGAACTCTACCTTTCGGGACGGCGTGGCACCTAACTCGGCAGCGGCCATTTATTTTGGAAACGACCCTTTTGTGGCCAATATCGAGAACTGTGAGTTCCTCGGTAATTCCGGCTCCTTCGCCGGCGCCATTGCCAATTACGCCAGCTTCGGCGAGATCAGTTTTAAAAACTGCACCTTCCGGAATAATTCGGTGGGTAACGGCGGCGGCGCACTGTCTGTAGGCTTTCAGGGCCACTCGACTGTGGAGGATTGCCTCTTCGAGGAGAATATGGCCAACTACGGAGGCGCCATTTTCCTGCAGAATGACACTTCGTCCATCACTATCCGCAATACCTCTTTTATTGGCAATATCGCTGATGGTTCCAGCGGCGGCGCCATCAACTGCGGCGGCGGAAATACGACCGTCATTGAAGATTGTAACTTTGAGGCCAACCAGGGAGACGTGGGCGGCGCCATCACGGTCTCCGAAGATACGATTGACATGTCTACCCTGGCCCTGCGCCGCAGCCGGTTCAACTTCAATATCGCCCAGGTGCAGGCCGGCGCCCTGAATATCGGCAATTGCGATTCGGAAATAGAGAGCTGCCTGTTCATCAATAATAATGCATTGGACGTAGGCACCGGCGGCGCCCTTTCCATCAATTCCTCCATCACGGAACAGAATGAAAGCCTCCAGGTGTCCATCCTCAATTCCACCTTCGCCGACAATGTGGGGGCACTGGCCGGTGGCATCGCCCACTGGACGGATGGTATGGCCACTTCCAGCCTCTATCTCCAGAATAATATTTTCGACAATCCGCTCGGTATAGACTACGCCATCGAAGATGGCACTCCCGAAGTAGTATCCGGAGGCGGCAACCTCTCCAGTTCGGTGCTCATCGATGATGTGCTGACGCACCCGCAGGACATTCTCGATGCGCAGCCTATGTTCGTCGACCGCGAAGTTTTTGATTTCCATCTGGAGGAAGGCAGCCCCTGCATCAATGCCGGCGTAGATGAAGGGGCGCCACTGCTCGACCTGGACGGCAATCCCCGTGTAGGCCAGGTGGACATCGGCGCCTACGAATTCCAGATCATGGACAATACCCGAGAAGAGGCCGTGGTGGATAAAAGCCAGATGCAGCTTGCGCCCAACCCGGTAAAGGACAATGCCCGCCTGATGATGGATAATGACTGGAGCGGCATACTGCAGCTACGTATTTACTCGGTTTCCGGACAGGAGCTGGGGCGTTTTCAGCTCGACAAGAATGCACGCAGCCAGGAATGGCCCCTGCGGCTGAGCCAGCTTCCGCGCGGCGCATACAGCCTGATGGTTTCCGATGGAGAGCGTGCCCTGGCCACGCATTTTGTGAAGCAATAAGTGGACAGAACGATACTATGAATCCTCATTCTTTGGACGAAGCCAACGAATGATGCTACGGCCTTTTGGCCCGATTGATGCTATGGATGTCCAACCCGGCCCCTAAGCACTTCTATTTGTGTTGGGTGCAGGGTATGGCATCTATAGCATCAACCCACAGGGTGTAGCATCCATAGCATCCGTTTCTGGTGATATACCATCACTTGCCAGGAACTGACGCTCCAATACATTAGCCTTAGGCCGATCGGAAAACCATACTTCTCCCGAACAACCTCCCGCCTTCCCACCTTTATAAATAGAATTTCTCTCAAACCATAAATTCCACAACCTCTATGAAAATAGCCATCATCGGCCACGGGAATGTAGGCGGCACCCTCGCCAAAAAATGGGCGGAAGCCGGACACCTCACCGTAATCGGCGCCCGCGAACCCACCTCCGACAAAGTCATCGGCCTCATACAGGGCAACAACGGCATGAGCGCTATCGAGATGAAGCGTT
>CAYVVK010000725.1:0-1482 GCA_964454855.1 uncultured Phaeodactylibacter sp.
AGCCGGTCTCTTCCAGGCGGAGGAACAGCTGGGAGTAGCGCAGGTCCTGCTGGGCTTCGGCCGTCTCTTCCAGGTTGTCATCCATCCATCCGGCGGCTTGGAGGAACGCATCGCTGGCTATCATAAAGCGGTTGCCATTGTCTTCCGGCCCGCTGGCGCGTTCGCGGCTGGCGTTGAACCAGGAGAAACGGCGCGGATGCTTCCAGTTACTGGATCCGCCCAATCCATCGCCCGCCCAGAGGGCATAGTACCAGATGGTTTCCTTCCCGCGGGCGGGGCCGGTCTGGTTCCAGGCGGCAAGTGGCTCCTCGGAAAGGTCATAGTCGCCGCCATTCTGCTCGATGACGAAGTTGGCTTCCGCCAGGGCATCGTCATAGCGGCCCATCTGGAAATACACTTTCGCCAGCAGAGCGGCCGCAGCGAACTTATTGGCGCGGCCATCCTCATAAGCAGGCGGGTGGATATTGGCGTCGAAGCGTTCCGGCAGCAGGCCTTTAGCCTTGTTCAGGTCATCCACAATGAGGCCGTAGATCTGGTTGGCGGAAGCGATCTCCGAAGATTTGGCCTCATCGAAGCTGGTGGCCTGGTTGGTGCGGAAAGGCAGGCGCGGCTCATCGCTGGGATAAGGCGGCGCATAGACCCTCACCAGGTTGAAATAGGCCAGTGCGCGGATGAAGCGCAGTTCGCCTTCGATGCGGTTGGTAGCACCCGGGCCTTCTTCCGGGAAGGGGTTGCCGTTGTTGTTGGCAATAAAATCCAGGGCGCCGTTGGCATGGCCGATGGCGAAATAGGCATTGCGCCAGATGGGGTTGTCGAACAACTCTATGCTCGTTCCTCCGGCAGCGCGGTTGTACATATCCTCCACATCGGCGTTGATCACAAAGCCTTCATCGGGGGGCGCCAGTGCAATGCCGTCTGCATAGGATTCGGCATGCATGATCACATGAGGGAACATCACCCGGTTACCGCCATTGCCACTCAAGGTGTAATAGGCGCCGATGGGAGCCTTTTCAAACTCCTCCAGGCTCTGCCAGGGGCTTTCGGCCGGGTTGGTCAGTTCGAAGAACTCGTCGTTGTCGCAACTCACCAGGAGTAGCACGAGCCCGGCCAGAAATATCGATTTTATATTACGGATCTTCATCACTTTATTTTTTTTTATCATTTAGAATGATACACTCAAGTTGAAATTGACGGACCTTACCTGCGGCAACTGAATGCCCACCCAGCCCTGGCCGAGGTTACGGTCGGAGCTGCCACCCAGGTTCACCACTTCGGGGTCATAACCATCGTAGCCGGTGATGGTGAACAGGTTGTTGGCGGTAACGCCCAGGCGTATGTTCTGCATCTGCAATTTGCGGGCTACCGTGTTCGGGAGCGTGTATCCGAGCGACAGGCTCCGCATGCGGATGAAGTCGCCCTTCTGCAGGAACTGGTCGGTCACCTGGCCGGAACGGCGGTTGTCGAAGCGCTCATTTTCGGTAA
>CAYVVK010000725.1:1492-3501 GCA_964454855.1 uncultured Phaeodactylibacter sp.
AGCGGCTGTTCCAGCTCAGGGCCGGGAATTCGGCATCGGTATTGGAAGGCGTCCAGTAGTTATCCACCAGTTCTTCCCGAATGACCGCGGCACCAGTAACAGAGGTGGCGCTACGCCGGGCATTGTCATAGATGTAATTGCCGCCGGAGAAGCTGACCAGCGCCGACAGGTCGAAACCCTTGTAGCTAAAGGAGTTGCTGAAGCCGCCGTAGAAGGTCGGCAGGCCGGTTTTGTCCGTCATGTCGAACAGGTGTTGTTCCAGGTTAGACCGGCTGGCTGGTATGAGGTTACCGGTGGGTATGCGCTCCCCGGTAGCATCGAACTGTTCAAGGTCCATTTCCTCGATCAGCGCATAACCTCCTTCGGGATGGACGCCGGCGAAACGCGCCATGCGGAAGAAGCCGATCGGATCGCCTTCTCTGGTAACCAGCGCGTTGGCATTGGCATTATAGATCTCTGCTTCCTCACCGCTCAGGCGGGTCACTTCATTCTCGTTGGTGGCGAAGTTGACGCCCATTCTCCAGCTGAAGTCATTGGTGCGGATATTGAGGGAGCTCAGCTCAACCTCCCATCCCTGGTTGCGCATATCGCCGATGTTATCCCAAATGGTGGGGCCACCGGAGAAAATACCGGAAGAAGAAGGGATGGGTACCTGGAAGAGCATGTCCTGCACATCCTGTACAAAGTAGCTCACCGTACCGCTGATGCGGCCTTCGAAGAGTTCGAAATCCACGCCCACATCATAAGCATCCGTGGTTTCCCAGGTCACGGCCTGGTTGCCGATGGTGGAGAGCAGGTCCCCCGCGCCCACATCGCCGTAGCGCCCCCAGGCCGCATAGGTGGTCTCTGTAGCCACCGTACTGATGGCGGAATTACCTGTCTGGCCAAAGCTTCCTCTCAGCTTCAGGAAGTTAATGGTTGGATTGTTAACCAGGAAGGCCTCGTCGGAGATGATCCAGCCGGCGGACAAGGCCAGGAAGTCACCCCAGCGGAAGTCTTCGGTAAAGATGGAAGAACCGTCACGGCGATAGCTGGCGCCCACGATGTAGCGGTCCATCAATTTGTAGTTCAGGCGGCCGAAGTAGCCCCGGAAGTAACGCTCCCCGCCAAAGCCATTGCTGATGCGCTGTACATCACCCGGCGTGCCGAGTTCTTTATTAGAGCCAAACAGCTGCTGTGCTTCCACATTGCGGCGGCGCAGGCCTTCTTCGGTAGATTCCGTACCGAAAACGAAGTTGAGGGAGTGCATTGCGCTGTAGGTGCGGTCGTAGGTAGCGTAGAGGTTATAGTTCAAACGCTGGAAGGTGGAAGAGTAATCAAATCCGTACTTGCTGTCTTCGCGAATGACGGTATTGCCCCATTCGATGTTGCTGGTCTGAATAAGGTCAGCCGCCACTTCCGAGCGAATGGCCAGGCCCTTTACCCAGGGCAGGCGGTATTCCAGCTGAACCCCCGCCAGCGCACGATAGGTATCCACATCGTTGATGTAGTTGTCGCGGTTGATGGTGGCCCGCAGGTTGCGGCCCGAGAGCGGGTCAAAGAGTATGGGGTTCCCGGCCGGGTCCTTTGCCGTAGGATGAAAGATCGGCAGTATGGGCAGTGCTCCGGAATTGGCCATGTTATAGCCACCAGTTGCAATATTCGAGTTGCCGCCGGGTGCACCGCCGTTCGGCGCCCGCTCGCGGTCCACATAACTGAGGTTCACTTTGGTGCTCAGCGTGAGGTTATTGACCGGCGAAAAGTCCAGGTTGGAGCGCAGGGCATAGCGCTGCTGCAGGTCACCTACCAGGATACTCTCGTCCTTGCGGTAGTTGCCAGACAGATAATAACTCAGCTTGTCGCCACCGCGGGAAGAAGAGACGTTTACGTCCGTGACAGATCCCTGGCGCAGTGCTTCGTTAAACCAGTTCGTGTTGGCGATCTGGTCACGGTTGAGCACGGCGTTCGGGTCGCGGGCCTGGTTGAGGATCTCGTTGGGGTCGAATTCCGCCAGGCCGCGGTTGAGGCGC
>CAYVVK010000726.1:0-3501 GCA_964454855.1 uncultured Phaeodactylibacter sp.
ATGTACGAGAAGATCAAGGGAGACAACCCGTATAAGACGCCGATGATGATCTATCCGGCCGTGCACTACACCATGGGCGGCATGTGGGTAGACTACAACCTGGAGACCAACATCCCGGGCCTGTTCTCCATCGGCGAATGCAACTTCTCCGACCACGGCGCCAACCGCCTCGGGGCTTCCGCCCTGATGCAGGGCCTGGCGGATGGCTACTTCGTACTGCCCTATACTATCGGCCAGTTCCTCAGCAGGGATATCCGCACGCCAAAGTTTGACCCGGATGCCCAGGAATTCAAAGATGCCGAGAAAGACACCCGCGAGCGGATCGAGAAAATGGTCAATGTCAAAGGCAAGCAGACGGTGGAAAATTTCCACCGCCGCCTGGGCAAGATCATGTGGGACTACTGCGGCATGTCGCGCAATGCCGACGGCCTGAAGAAAGCCCGCAAAATGCTCAAGAAGCTGCGCGAGGAATTCTACGAAGACGTCCTCATCCCCGGCTCCGCCGATGAGTTCAATCCCGAGCTGGAGAAGGCCCACCGCGTGATCGACTTTATCGAGCTGGGCGAACTGATGGTAGTAGACGCCCTGCACCGCGAGGAATCCTGCGGCGGCCATTTCCGTGAAGAGTACCAGACCGAAGAAGGTGAAGCGCTGCGCAACGACGAAGATTTCGCCTACGTCTCCGCCTGGGAATATAAAGGCTGGGAGGATGAGCCCGAACTACACAAGGAAGAGCTCGTATTCGAGAATGTCGAACTCAAGACGCGGAGTTATAAGTAATGTGCATTCGTGCATTCGTGCATTCGTGTTTACGTTTTGAAAATTGAAAACTCAGAAAGAAAATGAAGCTTACACTCAAGATATGGCGGCAAAAGAACGCCAAACAAAAGGGGCGCTTTGAAACCTATCAGGTGGATGCCAGCCCTGATATGTCTTTTCTGGAGATGCTGGACGTGCTCAACGACGAGCTCATCACCAAGGGAGGCGACCCCGTGGCCTTTGAGCACGACTGCCGCGAGGGCATCTGCGGGAGCTGCGATATGATGGTCAACGGCTACGCCCACGGCCCCATGCGGGGCACGACGGTCTGCCAGCTGCACATGCGCCATTACAACGATGGCGACACCATCGTCATCGAACCCTTCCGCGCCACAGCCTTCCCGATCATTAAAGACCTGGTGGTGGACCGTTCTTCTTTCGACCGCATCATACAGGCGGGCGGTTACATCTCTGTCAATACCGGCCAGGCGCAGGATGGAAACACCATTCCGATCGAAAAGGAGCAGGCGGCGCACGCTTTCGATGCGGCAGCCTGTATCGGCTGTGGGGCCTGTGTGGCGGCCTGCCCCAATGCCTCCGCTATGCTCTTCGTAAGCGCCAAGGTATCTCACCTGGCGCAGCTGCCACAGGGCAAAGTAGAAGCTAAGCGGCGCGCCCTGGCCATGGTCAAAAAGATGGACGAGGAGGGCTTTGGCGGTTGCTCCAACATCACGGCCTGCGAGGCCGAATGCCCCAAGGAGATCTCCGTAGAGCATATCGCCCGCCTGAACCGGGAGTACCTGTCCTCTTCTCTGGGCTCGGAGAAAACCGTGTGAGCATAAGATCATCTCTTACATAATCGAACCCACCGGCAATGAATCTGCCGGTGGGTTTCTTTTTGTTAAAACTGGAAGCGCCCGTTAAAATTACCGGAAGTAATCGTTTAAGAAGGTGTAGCCATTCTTTTCAGAGGAAAACCATTTCTTAACCTAATTCCATCTTATGAGACACCTAACGCTCTTTGTCCTGAGCCTCTGCCTCGCCTTCAGCCTTTACAGCCAATCCCAGCGCGCTTTCAGCCTACTGCTGGGGGGGGAATATGAGCAACTTCCACATTACGAACGGCAGGGTAAGCACTCCGGTACTGGAAGTGGACCTCAACGACGACTTTTCCTGGCTGGCGGGTGGGCAGGCCGGCCTGATGGTACGCCCTCTGGCCTTCAATTCCTGGCTGGGCCTGCACACCGGCATACTTTTCACCCAGAAAGGAGCCGGTATACGAACGATAGACGCCACAAGCCTGGAGGAGGGCACCACCAACTCTCGTTTGCAATTCCTGACAATTCCGCTGCTGCTGCGCGCCAATCCCGCCGGGGACTTCTTTATCGAAGCCGGCCTGGACATCGGCTATCTGCTGGAGGCTACTTCCCATTTTGAAGGAGAAAGTTTTGACCTTAACCCATTCTTCGGAAATAAAGGAGACTTTGCCCCGAGCCTGGGTATCGGCTATCAGCTGCATCCCCGCCTGGGGCTCTTCCTGCGCTATGCCCATGACCTGAGCAACCTCCGGGAAGAGAACATCGTATTTACCGACCAAAACGGGGAGCCGATTTCTGGAGCTTCCCGGAAATGGCAGACCCGCAGCCTGCAGGCCGGGCTGGTGGCGGATCTGGTGCAGTGGGAGTGAGGTGTTGAGGTAACAAAAATGATTTTGGGGCTCACCTCCCATCCATCAGCACCTGAAACATCACCATCAGCGCCACGGATAGGGTCGCAATGGTGGCCACCCTCTCCTTTTTGGCATCTTTAAAAGCATCGGGCAGCAGTTCGGAGAGCACCATCCAGATCATGGCGCCTGCCGCCAGGCCTAATTTGCATCGGTCCCCATAGGCCTTCTCCTGATACCTCTTATCGTTGTTCCCCAAAAAAAACAAGTCCGCCATGAAACTACCGTCATGATTTTGATCAAGCTACCTTTAATCTTCTAAACATTTTTCTTATTTCTTAGCCTTAGCCCTATAAATAGCTATTAATGGCCATTCCCCTATCAAAAATGGGCATTACGTCCATACCCCATTCCACATACCTGGCATTTGCGCTCAGCCAGAGTCCCCACTTAACACATTCCACATAATTAAATACCGAAAAAATCACTACTTACTCAAACAAATTCCCGTAGAAAACAAGAATAAGCAGATTTTATTTCCCCATTGCTCTATGTTTGATTCCGATAACCTGTTTTTCAACATAAAAAGAATCAAAGATGAGCTATGAGTCTTATGTCGATCCACGCGAAATGGAAGAAGAATATTTTGACGCCGTTCGCAGTATTGTTTCCGAACAGTACCAAGAATATTCCGATGCTGAACTCAGCGATCTAATCGAACAGGTACTGGAGCAAGTACCCGAAGATGAGGCACAGGAATTTTGGGGATCTATCATCAGCCTGGCGGCCAGCGCAGCGCCTTCCATCATCAAAGGCGTGAGCGGCCTTTTTAAAAAAAGGCGTGCTCGCCGGGCCGGCCGACGGCAAACCAGGACCCGCAAGGTTTCCCTCAATCAGAGAAATGCTACCCGCTATTTGATGAGGATGATCAACAATCCTCAGTTTCTGAGCGCTCTGGTCGGGAGGTACCTCAACGCTACGACGGGGGGCCGCGTAGGTAAATCCAAAACCCGGGTGGTCATTCGCCGCAACGGTCGCCGCGAAGTAAACGACATCTCTTTTGAGGCGTATATGAA
>CAYVVK010000727.1:0-1239 GCA_964454855.1 uncultured Phaeodactylibacter sp.
AACACCAGTTCCTCTTTTTCTTCGACCGCCGCTATGACGAGCGCTTTGTGTTTGGCCCGAACGTAGAGCCTGTCGTGCTGCCTCCGCCGGCCCGCCATCCTTTTCTGTGGTACCTGTGGTTTGAAATTTCCCTGCCCATCGCCCTGCGGCGCTACCGCCCGGATGTGTTCTTCTCGCCCGACGGTTACCTATCCCTGCGCAGCGATACGCCAACGGTCATGACGGTACACGACCTGGCCCACGAACATTACCCGGAACAGGTGCCCTTCTGGGTCAGCCGTTTTTACAAGCATTTCGTGCCGCGCTACTGCCCCCGCGCGGAAAGTTTGCTGGCCGTTTCTGAGTACACCAAAAAAGACATACACCAGCATTATGGCACTGCCCTTTCGAAAATAAAGGTGTGTGGCAACGGCTGCCGCCCCGGCTTCAAGCCTCTTTCAGAATCAGAGATCCGGGCCGTGCGAAAGGAGTACGCCCATGGCCAGCCCTATTTCCTCTATGTAGGCGCCGTACACCCCCGCAAGAATACCCACCGCCTGATCGAAGCCTTCAGCCGCTTCAAAAAGCGCACTGGGTCCACCACCCGCCTGCTCATTGCCGGCCGCTTCGCCTGGCAGACGGGAGAGGTGAAAACGGCCTACGAAGCCTCCGCCTATCAGCAGGACATCCACTTTCTGGGCTATGTGGAAGATGAAAAACTGCCTCGCCTGATGGGGGGCGCCCTCTGCTTCGTTTATCCCTCCTTATTCGAGGGTTTTGGCCTGCCCCTGCTGGAAGCCATGCACTGCGATGTGCCGCTGATCACCTCCCTTACTTCCTCTATGCCCGAAGTGGCAGGTAAGGCCGCTCGGCTGGTAGACCCCCTGATCACTGACCAGATCGCCATCGCCATGCAGGAAATTGCCGAAAACCCCGCCCTGCGCCAGCAACTGATCGCCGAAGGCCGCCGGCAGCGGGAAAAGTTCAGCTGGGAAAGAACAGCGGAAGTGGTGTATGAGGAGTTGGTTTCCGTGACTCGCTCTGCCCGCACATAAGGGCTGAACGGTGTTTACCGCGAAGCCGCAAAGGACGCCAAGCCTGTGGCTCCCCAATGATTCAAAGGTTTTGCAGCCTTTTTCCTGTTCGCAGTCTGCGTCACCCCCTCTCCAAGTCTCCCCGTCCCAAAGTCCCCAAGTCTCCCCGTCCCCCAGTCCCCAAGTCTCCCAGTCTCCCAGTCTCCAAGTCTCCAAGTCTCCAAGT
>CAYVVK010000727.1:1249-3497 GCA_964454855.1 uncultured Phaeodactylibacter sp.
GGATTGACGCGTATCTTTTCTATGAAAAAGCGTTCGATGCCGTTAAAGATCAGGTAAATGAAGAACAGCATGCCGGGATAGGCCTCCACCTTGTCGCGAATGCCAATGAGGAAGCCGCCGATGAGAAAGGCCATGGCCGTCTCGTAGATCGGAGTAGGGAAGACCGGCGGCTGCAGGCGCGTGCAGTAGCGGGCATCGCAGCCCTCGATGGGCACGCCCTCGCGGAGCACATTGTGCGGATAGTCGTAAGCCCACAGCCAGTCGGGCAGGAACCACCAGCCGGGCTGCTGCAGCGTATTGACAATGCCCCAGTCGCCGTCGCCGGCCAGGTGGCAACCCAGCCGCCCCACGCCGTAGGCGATGATGAGGGCAGGGGCTACGGCGTCCAGTACGGGCACCAGCGGGATGTTCTTTCGGCGCAGGTAGTAGGCTACCCCCAGGAAGCCGAAAATAAGGCCGCCGTAGATCGCCAGCCCGCCCCCGGAGAGCAGCGTACCGACGGGGTCTTCGATAAGGGCGGGAATGTCCTCGATGACGGCAAATACCTTGGCGCCCACCACCCCGGAAATGGCGGCGATCATGGTAATGTCGCCGATGCGGTCGTGCGGGTAGATTTTCTTCACTACCACTTTTGGTTTGGGCAGCGCCTTCCTTTTGGCATCCCAGTACCGCAGCCCTGCGAATAGAGCCGCCAGTACGATGCCCCCCCACCAGCTGCCGTCCAGGCTGAGCAGCACCTCCCCGGCATCCTGCTTGAGCTGGGCCATATTTTGCACGGCGTAAAAGCCCTTATAGCCCAGGATAAACCCCCAGATGCCGTTGGATACCAGTTCTCCGGTGCTGGCCATCTTGCCGAATTCAAACTTCACTTTGGTGGGTTGGAATATGCCTTTTTTCGCTTTCAGCTTCAGCTCCCGGTGCAGGATCAGCGCGGCGGAGAGGATGGCCAGCACCAGCAACAGCCCGAAGGTCTTAAAGATGGACAGCCAGTTGTCCAGCGGCGTGCCGAAGAGGTCGTGGAAAAGATAGGAGAGGTCGGGATACATGATCAGGCTTCGAATTGATTGGCGGTAAAGGTAATAAGAAATGTAGAGCTTCTGATTTACGAAACTTGACTAATGCCTCGTTAAATAAAATGATGTCTCAACAGGAAGAGAGAAAAACATTTTATTATATTTACGAAACAAATAGTTTTTAAATGGGTGGTTTTTTCAAAGAACCAGAAGAAGGAGGCTGGGGTGGTCTGTGGACCGAGAAAAAGCTTACCGCATTTATTAAATATGTGAGAGCATACCTCACCATTATGAACAAATATCCTTTCTGGAATACCATTTATTTTGATGGATTTGCCGGAAGCGGAGAAAGAAGGAAACAATCGTCCATCACTTTGTTTGATGAACTAGAGATCTCCGAAGCTGAAGAGAATATCTACAAAGGAGCTGCAGAACAGGTTGCTACAATGCCTGCACCCTATAAATTTGATTACTACTATTTCATCGAAAAGAATGAAGAAGATCTGAATCTTCTTAAAAATAAGCTTAAGCCCCAGTTGGATACAGAAGAATTTGGAAGGATGCAATTCAGGATCGGCGATTGCAATGACCAACTTTCCAGGTTGGCAAAAGCCTTTAAAGAAAAGAGTAGAAAATACGCCGCACTAGTGCAGTCGGCAGTAAATAGTTGACAGTCGGCAGTCGAAATAATCAACGGGTTATCAATCTATTATAACACCAACTACCTGTCAATTAATTAACTCCCAAAGCACTAGTTTTTTTAGATCCATTTGGAATGCAGATCAATTGGGAGAGTATCGAAGGGCTGAAAGGTTCTCGCTCCGATGTTTGGATTTTGATTCCTACAGGAGTAATTATAAATCGTTTATTGGATCGTAAAGGGGAATTACGCCACGTAAAAAAGCTAGAAAGCTTTCTGGGAATGGAGGAAGAAGAAATCCGTAAACGGTTTTATTTGAAAACCAAGGAACCCAGGACTTTATTTGACAATACTAGAGAAATAGTACGGAAAGTGGAAGATCCCATCAATAAGATAGCGGAAACATATATTGAAAATATGTCGAAGATCTGGGACTATGTGACTCCGGAGCCCCTTAGGCTAAATAACACTAGAGGTGTTCCGCTATTTCACTTTGTATTTGCTTCAAATAATGAGCACGCGATGAAAATCGCAAGTGATATATAGTTCAACAACCCAAGATTTGTGATTTTTCATAGCGCTGGAAAACGGGGTT
>CAYVVK010000728.1:0-3488 GCA_964454855.1 uncultured Phaeodactylibacter sp.
CAGGTCGTGGAAGCCCACGAGCGGGATATTGCCCGCCATGACAATGCCCACGGTTTTGGGCTCCGCAGGTTGGGGCAGATCGTAGCGCGCCAGCCACTTGAGGAGTTTTTCTTCGTCCAGATAATTATGGGCGATGGCCCGCACCGCTTTTTCCTGGTTCTCCATCGTAAACCAGTCGTTGTTGAAACTCGCGCGGTGCATGAGCGCTTTAAGGTATTCATCCTCTCCCTTCAAATGCTCCCCCAGTTGGGTTAAAACTTTTATTCTTTCTTCTATTTCCATAAAATACATTCCATACAAAGCCGGATGGCTCTAACCATTTAACAATTTTTCAATTCCTTCCCTGCCCAGCGCCTTCATCTTCTCGATATTCCGCTCCGGGATCTTTTCCGGGTCGGGATACTGTTCCAGGGCCTTTTCTATACTTTCTTCCCGCAGCAGGTGCAGCATGGGATAGGGAGACCGGTTCGTAAAATTCTCCGGCGCCTCATGCGGCACATCGGCAAACTGGTAATCGGGGTGAAAGGAGGCCACCTGAATGATACCCTCCAGGCCGTTTTCCCGTATCAGCGCATCGGCCTCATCCAGAAAGTCGTTATAGTCTAAAAAATCCTGCAGCGCATCAGGATGTATCAAAAGGGTGGTCTCGGTTTCTTCAGGAAGTGTTTTCGCCAGATGCCGGGCCTCCTCTATCATCAGGCGCGCCAGCTCCACCCGGTTCTTTCCCCGGAATACCACATAACGGATACGCCCCATGCGAAAAGGAGCCTTGGCAAAGGGGCAAAGATTTAGCCCTACCACTATCCTTTCCACCCACTTTTTGGTTGTTTCCAAATATTGGCTCATCATTCCAGATTATCGCCGATGGCGGATTTGCGCCCCGAGACGTATCGCCGCCAGCGTTCCAGGGCTTCCTGGAAGTCTTCCGGCAATCCCGCCTCAAAGTACATCTCCTTGCCGGTTTTGGGGTGCACGAAGCCCAGGGAAAAAGCGTGCAGGGCGTGGCGCGGCATCACGGTGAAGGTGTTTTCCACGAAGGACTTGTATTTACTAAATACCGTGCCCTTCACGATGCGGTCGCCCCCGTAGCGCTCATCGTTGAACAGAGGATGCCCCAGCGACTCCATGTGCACCCGGATCTGGTGCGTACGCCCGGTTTCCAGCTGGCACCGAATGAGGCTGACGTAGTACATGGGCTCCAGCACTTTATAGTGGGTGACCGCCCACTTCCCGGATTCCCCGTCCGGAAAGGTAGTATGTTTCTGGCGGAATCTGGGGTGGCGGCCGACGTTGGCCTCTATGGTCCCCTCCTGCTCTTCGGGTTCTCCCCAGACCAGGGCGTGATAGGTACGCTCGATGGTATGGTAGTAAAACTGCTTGGCCAGGTGAGACATGGCATATTCCGACTTCGCCACTACCAGCAGGCCGGAGGTATTCTTATCGATGCGGTGCACCAGCCCCAGGCGGTCCTGATAATTGCCATCCATCACCGGCATGTTCTTGGCGCCGAAGTGGTAGGTCAGGGCGTTGACGAGGGTTCCCCTGTAGTGGCCAATGCCGGGATGCACTACCATACCCGCCGGCTTATGCACCACGAGCAGGTCATCATCCTCGTAGCGGATATCCAAAGGGATGTTCTGTGGGATGACCCCGGTGCCCTCTCCCGGCGGCTTGGGGATCAGTACGGAGATCTCGTCTCCGGGGCGCACCTTGTAGTTGGGTTTAATATCCTCTTTATTGACCTGTATGGAACCCGACCTGATGGCATTCTGAATGCGGTTGCGGGAGGTGCGCTCCAGGCGGTCCATCAAAAACTTGTCGATCCGTATCAGCGACTGCTTAGGGTCTACCTTTATGATGCGGTAATCGTAATAATCGTCATTATATTCTTTTTCTTCCTCCATGCTTTCCTTTCCTGTTGTTTTTCGGGTAGGTTTTAAAATGCAAAATTAAGCCCTATTTTCAAGCCGCCCAAATGGCAATTCGTAGATACATAAATTCAAACAATGAAAAAAACGATTGGTTTCGGTTCCCGTTGTGTGCAGGGGCCCAAGGAACAGCGCAGCACCCAACCGCATCAGCTACCCATATACGCCGTTTCTTCTTTCGCCTTCAAGAGCATAGAAGAAGGAATGGCCATATTCACCGGCGAGCGCCCCGGCCATATTTACGGCCGTTTCGGCAACCCTACCCTGGACGCCGTGGCGGAAAAGATCGCCCAGCTCGAACTGCACGGCAGCCCCCAGGGCGGCAGTGGCCTGCTGACCAGCTCGGGCATGTCCGCCATTTCCACCCTGCTGATGGGCCTGCTGAAAGCGGGAGATAAAATACTGACTCAGGGCAACCTCTACGGCGGCACCACCGCCCTGTTCCGGGATGTGCTCCGCCCTCTGAATATAGGCTACACGGCCATCCCTTTATCCGATCTGGAGCAGGTAGAAAAAGAGATGAAAACGGACCCCTCTATAAAGCTGCTTTATTTCGAAACTCCCGCCAATCCTACTCTGGACTGCCTGGACATAGAGGCACTTTCTGGCCTGGCGAAACGATACGATTGCCAGGTAGTGGCCGACAACACCTTCGCCACGCCTTATTTGCAACAGCCTTTACTGCTGGGCGCGGATTTCGTCATCCATTCCACCACCAAATACCTAAACGGCCATGGCAATTCCGTAGCGGGCGCCATAGTCGGCCACAATGTAGAGCTGATGCAACAGGCCATATTGCCCAAGCTCAAGCTGCTGGGCACCAACTGCAATGCCTGGGACGCCTGGCTGGTGCACAACGGCCTGAAAACCCTGGAAGTACGCATGGAGCGCCACTGCCGGAACGCCCGGCAGGTGGCAGCGTGGCTGGCCAAACACCCGGAGGTGGAACGCGTCAATTACCCCGGCCTGGAAAGCCACCCCAGCCATGAACTGGCCAAACGGCAGATGCGGGACTTCGGCGGCATGCTCAGCTTTGAGCTGAAAGGCGGGCTGGAAGCCGGCAAACAGTTTATGAACCGCCTGCAATTCTGCACCCTCACGCCCACCCTGGGCGATGTGGATACCCTGGTGCTGCACCCGGCATCCATGTCGCACATCTGTATACCGCGGGAAGAGCGGCTGCGCTATGGCATTACGGATGGGCTGGTGCGTATCTCTGTGGGCATTGAGAATGTAGAGGATATTCTGGCGGACCTGGAGCAGGCCATCGTGCCGCGATCCTCCGGATCGCCAGGCTGAGGATATGAGATGGCCCGCAATCCATAATTTACTAAGGCTTTCACAGGAAAGCCCTAATACTGCTTTGTCACTTTAGGAAAGCCGCACTTGCCATGAGAAAAACAAGCCGCCGGCTTGTGTCAGGCGGCACTAAAACTCCTCCCGCAGCTGATACGCCTGCCGCAGCCGCTTATACAGCCGCTCCGCCTCCTGGAAGCTCAGCGTCTGCTGGCCGTCGGAGAAGGCCTTTTCGGGCTGCTCGTGCACTTCCATGATGATGCC
>CAYVVK010000729.1:0-3486 GCA_964454855.1 uncultured Phaeodactylibacter sp.
CCGCCGGGCCCTGTGTGAGCCTGCACAGCTGGGATTTCAGGCTCCGGCAACGCTCCAGTTTTTCTTTGGCGAGCCGCAGTTCGGGAAAAGCGGCCAGCACCTCTGCTTCGGAATGAATACCTTCTTGCTGCTCACACAACTTTTCCACAGTTATCAGGTATTGTTCCTCCAGCGGGTCTTCGGCCAGAATGGCTGCCAGCAAGAGGCCAGCCAGGAGTAGTAAACCGCTCGCTATGAGAAGGAGAAAGGCTTTTGTTTTCATGGTTCTATGGGTTGATCTTAGCGCAAAGTGTAACTTTTACACCAAGGGCGCAAGCTGAAGTGAGTGGTTGGTGGGTAGTTTTGAGTTTTTGGGGGGTGGGAGTTAGGGTTTAGGATTTAGGGGGATGCTAAATCGCAAATCAAGATTCCAGATTCCAGATTCAAAAATTCGGGAACGAGAGACATTTGGGCCTTGATCTCAGCTCGACTTTAGCACTGCCTTGCCAGGCTGCTAAAGCATCCCCCGCTGCCGCAGTGCCAGCAGAATAATACTGAGCAATAAAATGCCGGCGGCCAGGCCCATTTGCATCCATTGGGCCTGCATGTCTCGTACGCGGCTTTCGACGTAGTAGGGGTTGGCGGCATTCGGAGAACCGTCGCCGTAGCGGAATTCCCAGTTTTCGGGATCGCTGTTGTCGAGGTAGGGAAGCATGAGGTTGAGGGTGAAGCTGGAGTCTACGGGCGGTACTTCGTAGGAAATGCTGTCTACCATGGCGCCGAGGATGGAATAGAGCGCGAGGTTTTCCCTCCGTTTATTGAGGCCGAAACCCAGGCCGCCGATCACATTGTACGCTCCGGGATAGGCCTGTACGAAACGGGCGGAATCTTCGGCAATCACCAGATAGTCATTGGGCCCGATATAGACTTCGGGGAAAATGAACTCATTGCGTTTCAGGTCGCCCAGCGTCCAGCTTTTCAGGGAGACCCGGTTACGGGAAGCATTGAATATTTCCACCCAGTCGCCGGCCTTGCCGTTTTTCGGGCATATTTCGTTGATGACCACCTTGCCTTCCAGCGGATGGATGAATTCGTCGAAGTGGGCGTGCAGGTGGGTATGGGGCCGGGAGAGCGAAAAGGTAAGGCTGCGTACGGTTTCATTGGCATCGATGCCTTCCCAGCGGGAAAACTGATAGCCGTGGTGGGCCACGACCCGGATATTGATGGGATAATTCTCGAAGTAAGTCAGCTCCAGTGTGTCATTGCTCACCGAGACCTGATCATTCACAATGATGAGCCCACCTCCCGAAGCGCTGACCGTGAGTTTCCGCTGCGGCCCCGTATTAAACATGCTCATGAGGTGCATGCGCACATAGGCCGGGCGCTTTTCAGCAAATTCCCGCACAATGGCCACCTCCTCCTCCCATTTGCTGCGGCTGAGCTTCCAGCGTTCGAGATGGCGGGGCATCTCCGGCAGCAGCAGCTGGTACATGGAGTCTACAAGGTTGAGTACGCGCTGTTCGCTGAAAGAAACATTGAGGTGGCCGGCGAAGCGGTTGACAAAACCCCTCCGGAACTCTTCGTTTTCCAAAAGCTTACGCAGCAGGAAGGTACTCCAGGGCGGGTTGGGCCAGGAGGGGCCGTCGGGCCGGGTGTGAAAGGCCAGGCTGTTGTTTCTGTAGGCATATCGGCTGTGCAGGCCGAAGCCCCAGTCCGTATCGTAAAGTATCCACCGCCAGCGGCCATCGGGTTTCCGGGGCCGCCAGAATTTGATGTTGCCGCCGGCATCCTGATTATCGAAGTAGATCTGAGCGATCTGGTAGTCCATGAAGTTCTGCACCTCCATCTGGCTTTGTACATAGGCGTAGTTGGCGGGGGCGGCCAGGCTGTGGTCTTCCAGGAACTTCAGCAGGCGCAGGTAATGCTGCAGGCTTCCTTTCTTGCGGGTGTACCGGTGTTCAATGAGGTCAATACTGTCATCATCCACCTGCTTATGTTTGCCGGCGATGAAAAAGCGGTTGACCTTCTCACGGATGTTGTAAATGCCCCAGTAGCGGCCGTTGATGTACACATGAGAAGGGCGGTAGTCCTGCTTGTCGATATCCCAATCGTCGACCAGGCTGGTCATCAGGGCATCGCGGAAGTGGGTTTTCCCAAAATCACTGCCGGAATTGCGTAGTACCAGGAACTTGAACTTGTCCAGCCCCTGCTTGCCAAATACTTCATGACGGATCCGTTTTTCCCCATAGCGTTTGCGTGCTACGATGGCCATGGATTTCTGAGGGAAGAGGCGGCTCATGCCTCCGAAGAGGCGGAAGCCCGACTGGTGGCGGTACACGCAGCGGCCGTCGGGCTCGAATATTTCCACACTGGCGGGAAATTCAGACCGGCTCCAGAAGTTGGCGCCCGGTTTTTTCCAAAGGGTATCCACGGCCTGGCTACCGAGCATGAACAGCCCGGAACGCGGGTGGAACAGCGTTGCCGGAGCAATGCCTATAGATACGATGGGGAAGCTCGTCTGCGGCTCTCTGATAAAGTAGGTATGGCCCACCGGCAGGCTCTGCCGCCCGTCCTTATGGTAGGCGATGGCCTGCAGCACGGTGGCCTCTTCCAACCGCAGGGGGCGCCGGTAGCGCTGGCTGCTGCGGCCCGGCGTATTGCCATCTATGGTGTAAAAGATATCGGCTCCGGGAGAAAACAGTTCCACGACTACCTCATCGGGATAGAAGCCACCCTCTACTGAAAATTCCAGCTCCACCGGCGGAGGGCCGGGGGCGGGCTCCTGTGCCCGGGAAGAGCAGAGCAGGAGCAGGAATAGTATAGCGAGGGATGTTTTCTTCAAAGTAGCTGCCGATTTTTGGGCTAATGGTGTGGAACATAAGTTCCTTTTAAAAATTTTCGCCGAACAAAATTTTTATGGTGTTGATTCACGATCTGCCAGATAGCAGCCGTTCAGTGAAATTCGCGGCGAAATTTTTTTTCAACCCCACTAATATGCTGGTAAGCTATTGATTACCAAAATGATTCGGTGGCGATTTTTCCGTCAAGTGGCGCAAATTAATGCTTTTTTTGCTGCCATAAGTAGGCGGACAGAACAATATAACAATATAACAATTTAACAATGTAGCCCATACCCATACCCATACCCATACGGGCCCGTACCGGGGCGGGCCCGTACCGGGGCGGGTTTCGCCATGCTCAACAATCTTCTCAGAACGCCTGAAAATAAAGCGTTTCAGGCTCTACTGCCGAAGCAGTATATTAAAATAAAACTGTCCACCTACTTACCATATACGCAGCCTTTTGACGCAGGTTTCAAAGCATGGGTACATAATAAAATTATGTCGTAATTTTATCCGGATCCAAGCAGAAAAAGACATGAGCAGGGCCATCAGTAAGTTCATCCTCCGCCTCCTGGGATGGGAGATCATTATCGAATTCGAAGAACTTCCCAAAAAGTACGTGCTCATCGCCATGCCGCATACTTCCAATTGGGATTTCCCCATC
>CAYVVK010000730.1:0-3473 GCA_964454855.1 uncultured Phaeodactylibacter sp.
CCTCGGCGAAGGTGGGTCAAAAACCCAAACTCCGCCTTACTCCAGCGTTGGCAGTCTAGCTTTCTGTGGCACTTTCTGGCCATGAAGTGAGTGCGAACTCTACTTCACGGCCCACCCGTTAGGTGGCGTGGTGCGCTACGTTGTCCGGACTTTCCTCATCCATGAAGCAGAAGCCTTGCGGCCTCACTTCACGGCCGCGATAGAGCAGCCCGTAGTATTTCTTGTGTCCATACAGGCGGAAAAGATACTGCCTTTCCGCGGAAAGATAACGGTGGGGTGGGGGAAAAAGTTTCCCGTACCTCGAAGCTTGGTTACCTCACCAGCATCACATCCCCTTCCCGTAGTTCCGTATTGCCATCCCGGAAAAGCAGCTCCACGAAATAGGCATACACCCCCGGATTGAGCGGCTTACCCCGGTATTCCCCATCCCAGCCACTGGTGGGATCATTAGAAGGTATATTTTCCGCTTCGAAAACGAGGTTTCCCCAGCGGTCGAAAATGCGGAACAGGCGCACCCTTTCCACATCGCCGCCGTCCATGGCGTAGAAGCGGTCATTTCGGCCGTCGCCATTAGGAGAGAAAGCATTGGGGAGATAGGCTTCCCGGCAGCTCTCGATGTTCACGGAAATATCGTCGGAGGCGGTGCCGCAGCTATTACTGGCGGTAAGTTCGTAGAGGCCCGGGCGGCTGACGCGGAAGGTGTCGGCCGTAGAGCCGTCCTGCCAGCGCAGTTCTCCTTCCGGGAAACCGGATCGCAGCAGGAGGCTTTGCCCTTCGCAGAGCGTGGTGTCTGCTCCCAACTCCACCCGGGGCACCGGCCGGATGTCTACGGTGACTCTGTCATCGGCAATACAAACCGTATCGGTTTTGGTGACGGTCACGGCGTAGGTGCCCGGCTCTTTGACGGTGAGGGCGGGCTGGGTGCTGCCGTTGTTCCATTCGTAGGTGGCCTTGGTGCTGCCGGCATCGAGCAGCAGGGGCCGGTCGGCACAGATGGTGGTGTCCGGGCCCAGGTCGAAGAAAACGGAATCGCCGGCCACCTCTACTTTGACCTCGTCGTAGAAGGGGATGCCGCATATGTCGCGCACCTCCACGGTGTAGTTGGTGGTTTGGGTTGGTGAGGCGATGGGGTTGGCGATGTTGGGGTTGCTCAGGCCTTCGGCGGGCGTCCAGGAGTAGGAGCTGCCGCCCACGGCCTGCAGTTGCACCTGCCCGCCCGGGCACATCACCACATCGGGGATGCGGTCGAGGAAGGAGGTGTAGCTGAAGCACACCTGATGGAGGTTGTTGGCGGCGCCGGTGGCGGAGGTGAAGCCCCAGAAGACTTCGGGGTCGCCGTTGAAGATCTCATTGACGACATCGCCGATATAGATGATGCGCAGCTCGCAGTCGAAGTAAACCGACAATTGGGTAGCTTCTGCATCCCAGCTTACCCGCAGGCTGTGGAAGCGGCAGTCCTCCACGTTCTGGTTGGTGGCGCTGGCCTGAACGGGCCCGGCCAGGGTATTGGCCGTGCCGTGGTTGAGGTCGCCGTTGCTGATGACGGTCAGGTGGTCGTAGAGGGGGTCGAAAAGATTGGTGTTCTGCCAGGTGTCGAACTCTATTCCGAAAGAAGGCACGATGCCCTGAAAGCCGATGCCCTCTCCCTGCGCGCCTATGGAGGTGCTGACGGGCTGGAAGCCGAAGACGATGCCGTCGGCCCCGTCGCTGTCTTTACAGCCCAGGTAGATGTCCATCACCACTTCGAAGGATTCATTGAGGTTGATCTTGTCGGGATTCCAGATGGAGCCGGAAGCCCAGTTTACGGGCTCCGTCAACCGGTAACAGTTGTTGTCCGTCTGCACGGCATCGCCATTGAGGATGAACTGCCCGGTGAGCGAGAGGGGCAGGGCAGCAATGAGTAAAGTGAGGTAGAGGGGGAGCCTGTGCACCATTTTCTGTTTTTATGCCGGGTTTAAGAGTATCCTTTCCTACATTAAACGTTTTTCGGCGCCAAACGGTATAGTACATAGGCAGAACCTGTGCAGGGAAAGATATCCGCCGGAAATTGGGGGTCACTATTTTTCCATTTCTTTGACAAATCCTGTGTTCCAAAGACAGTGCTTCCTGCGAAATCCTTGCTCCTTCACTTCGCATTGATTCCTCATGAAGCACTGTCTGCAGGATTTGTCAAAGAAGGATTTTTTCTATTTTTGGGTCGCCTGAAAATATTCATCAGAACAAGCAGACAACATATGTCAAAAAATATCGAAACCGTCATCTTTGACCTGGGGGGCGTGCTCATCGACTGGAGCCCGGAGTATGTATTCCGCGAGGTCTTCGACGACGAGCAAGAAATGCGCTTTTTCTTCGAAGAGGTCTGTACCTCAGAATGGAACGAACAGCAGGATGCCGGCCGGCCCCTGCAGGAAGCTACCGAGCAGAAGGTAAAGGAGTTTCCGGAATACGAAAGCCAGATCCGCGCCTACTACGGGCGCTGGGAGGAAATGCTGGGCGGCCCCATAGAAGAAACCGTGGCCGTACTGGAACAACTGCATGAGCAGGGCCACCATCACCTCTACGCCCTGACCAACTGGAGCCACGAAACCTTTCCCGTCGCGCAGGAACGCTACGATTTCCTGCAGCGCTTCAAAGGCATAGTCGTCTCCGGCCAGGAGAAGCTCAAGAAACCGGACCCGCGTATTTACCAGCTGCTGCTCCAGCGCTATGGCGTATTGCCGGAAACGGCCATCTTCATCGACGACAGCCACCGCAATGTGAAGGGAGCAGAGGAAGTGGGGCTGCAGGCCATTCACTTCGAGTCGCCGAAAAGACTGAAGGAAGAATTGCGGCGGTTGAATGTTTTGCGATGATAATACTAAATACTCTATGCCTTTAGGGCCAGTATTGGCTGTTTCACCTGGGTATAGGGGCCAGCAGCGATGGGCTGGACTGTGGCGAAAGGCCGCACGGCCTGCAGAAGATCACTCACCAGCTGCGCAAAATGAGAGAAGAGCTGGCCTGGATCGATGAACATCTCTAAAGTAGTTAACTTATATTGTTTCGCCCTCGGAGTGCAGGAAGCCTTATTCCCGGGCTTCTGCGAAAAATTGTTAAATTGTTCTATTGTTTCTTATGGGCATTCAGGCGGGGGCTGTAATACATATCGCCACGCCGTAATACCAAAATACCTTAATGCCGCAATTCCTCCCTCTCCGCCCTCCTGCAACAATTCCGCTGGTTTCCCGTAAAACCCTGGCTAGGAGGCACTACAGAGTTGCCGATTGGCTTGTTTTTAACCAATCAGAGCGTTACGCATGGCAAAAAATAAGGGTATAAACACTATATTTGAAGCTGCAAACGCTATTGAGAACAACGGGAATAAGCAGGACTATCTACTTTGAAGCCGGAAGTGTTGAATTCAAACAGCTTCTTACCCTGTGCTCCCCGCCAAAACATGCTATCGGTGAGAAAACTACTTAAGGGAAAGCGTG
>CAYVVK010000731.1:0-3470 GCA_964454855.1 uncultured Phaeodactylibacter sp.
CGGTGCTGCAGCACGCTGGGGGGTACGGCGCGCGCCTCGCAGTCGAGGATGCCGCAGCGCTCGCAGGTGGTGTGGACGTCTTTGGCGGGTAAGCCGGGGCCGTCCAGGAAGCGGAAGAGCCGTTTTAATTTGTCGTTGACCAGCAGGCCTATGGTCACACTGGTGCTGTTGCGGGTATCATCGTGGCTGGATTTGGCGATGGAAATGCAGAAATAGGCATTGGGGGTACTCCAGTAGCGGGAGACCTGTGCCCCAACAATGGGGCCCTGTGTATTTTCAATACTCTGCTGGGCCTTCAGCCGGCGGATGAGGTTGATGGAGATCCAGCGGCGGCAGTAGTGTTCTTCCAGCTGGTTGGCGTGCGGGTTGTGCAACTGCGAGAGGTGCATCTCCTTGGTCATCTCGAACTTCTGCAGGTCAGCAGTGAAGAAGCGCAGGAAAAAGAGGTCTTTGATGTCGAAATGGCGCGGCAGAATATTGGCCAGGCGCTGGATCAGCATTTCGGAGGTAACATTGTATTTGGAAAGCAGGCCGAGGAAGGCCTCGCCATCCCATTTCTCCCAGCGCGCCATGTCTTCCACATCCTGTACGATCTCCATTTCGTCCATCAGCAGGGCCACGGAGAAGTAGGAGGCGTTGAAGTTGTTGAGCAGCTTGTCGAAGGAATCCACCTCCGCCATGCGGGTTTCGTAGGGGCGGTCTTCCAGCTTCATGAACTGAAAGCCCAGTTCTTTGGCCAGCAGGAAGTTCTCCTGGCTGCTGGAGAGGCCTTCGTTGAGGTAGAGGGTTTTGCGGGCCGGGGAGTAGAACGAGCGCACTTCCTGCAGTTTATCGTGATCCGCGAGAAATTCCCGGTCTACTTCAATGCCGTGGTTCTTTCTCAGCAATTGCTCGAACTGCCCGGTGCTGGCTGCCGGGTGTTGCGGTAGTTTATTCTCTTCTTTGAACTGCCGCACCGCTTTTTCCACATTTTCAAAGTAGTTGTCGTGCAGGTCCTGATAAGAGCGCAGGGCTGACTTGTAGAAGTCTTCCCCCTGCAGGTGGTGGTTGCGCACGATCTTGATCACCGTACTGATGAAGGCATTGACCTTATCCGGAGCAGCGGACAGCAGTTCGATCAGCTTGGGCGTATTGATGCCGAAGAGCTCCAGGGGGAATATCTTCAGGAAATCGGAGTTCAGCAGGTCGACAATGGGCTTCAGCCGTTTATCGGCATCCAGGGAAACCAGGTAGTTGTAGTCCGTTTCCAGGGCCCTGGCCAGGGCGATGATCTTATCCGCTTTGGGGTACTTCTTTCCCTTTTCAATATTGTGCAGGTAGGAAATGGCCAGGCCGGTCTTGTCAGACAGCTGCTGATAAGACAGCCCCAATTGCTGGCGCAGGTGGTGGATCTTCAGGCCGAAGATCAATTTGACGGTATCAATTTCTTTCAACATACCGCTAATTTACACAATTTGAAAAAATTCCTAGCAGAGAAATTTTCTCTAAAGGAGAAAAATGGTTATTTTGCAGCAGATTTTGCAATTGTTTTAGGTTTAGTCATTACAAATTCACCAAGCTCCGTGGCGCGCCTCCTTATTCCGTATATATTTTGCAGGCGCGCCATGTTTTTTGAAAAAACCTTATGAATATGGAAAAATTTGGAATCAAAAACCCCCTCGCCAAACTTGACTACCTCGGCCTGCAATCGATTAAGAACGCCTATTGGAACCTCAGCCCCGAAGAACTGGCGGAAGAGGCCATCAAACGGCAACAGGGCCAGCTGGCCAAATGCGGCGCCCTGGTGATCAAAACGGGGAAATTTACCGGACGTGCTCCTCAGGACCGCTACATCGTCAGAGACGAACAAACGGCTTCCTCGGTCGACTGGGGGCCGGTCAACCAACCTATCGATCCCAAATATTTCCACCAGTTATACCAGAAGATCGTCAAATACTTTTACGGTAAGGAAGTCTTCGTGCGCGACGCCTACGCCTGTGCGGAGAAGGATTACCGCCTGAACATCCGGGTGCTGAGCGAGCATCCCTGGAGCAACCAGTTTGCCTACAACATGTTCCTCCGCCCCACGGAGGAAGAACTGCTGTCCTTTGAGCCCGGCTGGCACGTCATCTGCGCGCCGGGCTTTTACGCCGACCCCGAAGCAGACGGCACCCGCCAACGCAATTTCGCCATCATCAACTTCACGGAAAAGAAGATCATCATTGGAGGTACGGGCTATACCGGAGAGATCAAGAAAGGCATCTTCTCTGTGCTCAATTACCTGTTGCCCAAAGAAAAAGGGGTGCTGTCCATGCACTGTTCTGCCAATATGGGCAAGGGCGGTGACACGGCCATCTTCTTCGGCCTTTCCGGCACCGGCAAAACCACCCTTTCTGCCGACCCCGGCCGCCTGCTGATCGGTGATGACGAGCACGGCTGGTCGGATAACGGCGTTTTCAATTTCGAGGGCGGCTGCTATGCCAAGACCATCGGCCTGACGGAAGATAAAGAACCACAGATCTACCGGGCCATTAAAGCCCGCGCCATTCTGGAGAATATCCGTTTCTTCGAAGGCTCCCGGGTACCGGATTACGAGAGCGATGAAGTAACGGAAAACACCCGCGTCTCCTATCCCATCGAACACATCGACAACGCCCTGCAACCCTCACGGGGCGGCCATCCAAAGAATATCTTTTTCCTGACCTGCGATGCCTTCGGCGTACTGCCTCCCATCAGCCGGCTGACGCCGGAACAGGCCATGTACTTCTTCATCTCGGGATATACGGCCAAGGTGGCAGGCACGGAAGCAGGCGTTACGGAGCCTCAGGCCACTTTCTCCGCCTGCTTTGGGGCTCCTTTCCTTCCCCTGCATCCTACCGTTTATGCAGAAATGCTGGGCGATAAGATGAAAAAATACGGGGCTAAAGTATGGCTGGTCAATACCGGCTGGACCGGCGGCCCCTACGGCGAGGGCTCCCGCATTAAACTGGATTATACCCGGGCGATGGCCACCGCCGCCCTGGGGGGCCAGTTGGATGGGGTGGAATACAACATCCATGAGGTCTTCGGCCTGCAGGTGCCTGATTATTGCCCGGGCGTGCCGGCAGAAGTGCTCAACCCGCGCCAAACCTGGAAAGATAAGAATGCTTACGATGCCAAGGCCAACGAACTGGCCCGGCTTTTCAAGCAGAATTTCCGGAAATTCGAGGGCCAGGCCAGCGAACCCCTGCTTTCCGCCGCACCCCAGGTGCTGGAAACCGCAAAGCATTAACTCTCTTCATAAGCCCTAACTAATTTGAGGAGCTGCCCGGTATTTCGGGCAGCTTTTTTTATACCCCGATAGATCATCCCTACGGGATGAGGGCGCGGTAGTGGCTACGTTGGCTACCGATATTTCATCCCTACGGGATGTGTGGGTGGTTGTTACTCACCGGCAACTGCCTCACTGCCCACTGCCTCACTGCCCACTGCCTCACTGCCCACTGCCTCAC
>CAYVVK010000732.1:0-3182 GCA_964454855.1 uncultured Phaeodactylibacter sp.
ATAGATCCTGGAGCTGTCGCTCCAGGCTATTGTCTATCGCCGCTACGCGGCTTCATTTTAAAGTAACAAAGTAGTATTAGGGTTTGGGCTTCCTAAAACCCAAGGCCCAAATCCCAAATCCCAAAAACCTATCTCAATTTCCCGTCGGCCATTAAACCTTTACTTTGAACGGGCATCAAAAAAGACAAACCCTGATGGCAGCATGGAAAAGATCAAGCACCTCTCCTGGCGGGCGGGCTTCGGCCTCCGCCCCGAAGAATGGAAAGCAAAACAGGGCCTGAGCGTGGAACAGGCTGTCGGCCAACTCTTTCACGAAGCCGGGGCCGGAAAAAAGGTGGCGCTCCCCCCGGCTCTGGATGCCTCTTTGCGGGCCATGGGCAAGGAAGAGCGGAAGGCCGTAATGATGGAGCAGCGGCAACAGGTGGGCCAGGCCAACATCGATTGGATCATGCGCATGGCCGGCTCCCGTTCCAGCCCGCTGCTGGAGAAAATGGCGCTCTTCTGGCACGGCCATTTTGCCTGCCGCCCCTTCAGTGGCCTGCTGGCGGGACAGCAACTCAATACGATCTACGCACACGCTCTTGGCAATTTCCGCGAGCTGCTGCTTGCCATAGCCCGGGACGCAGCCATGATCCGCTTTCTCAACAACCAGCAGAACCGCAAGGAAAAACCCAACGAGAACTTCGCCCGGGAGCTGCTGGAACTCTTTACCATCGGCCGTGGGCATTATTCAGAGCAGGACGTCAAAGAAGCGGCGCGCGCCTTTACGGGCTGGTCCAGCAACATGCAAGGGGAATTTACCTTTCGGGCCCGTTTTCACGACTATGGGCCTAAAACCTTCTTCGGCAAAACGGGAAATTTCGACGGGGGCGACGTCATCGACATGATCCTGGAAAAGCGGGAATGCGCCCGTTTTATTGCCCGGAAGATCTACCGCTTCTTTGTCGGTGAAAAGGTGGAGGAAGAAAGGCTGGAGGAGCTCAGCCGCATGCTCTACGAGTCGGGCTATGAGATCGCTCCGCTGATGCGGTATATTTTTGAGCGCGATTGGTTTTACGAGGAGGCGGGCAGCAGGATCAAATCGCCGGTAGAACTGATAGTCGGCATCATGCGCAGCCTGGATGTCCGCTTTGTGAATGAGCGCACACTGATCTTTCTGCAACAGGCCCTGGGACAGATGCTTTTCAAGCCCCCAAACGTCGCCGGCTGGCCGGGAGGAAAGGCCTGGATCGATAACGCTACCCTCATGCTGCGGCTCAACCTGCCGGCTTATCTATTCCAGCTCTCGGAGGTTGACATCCGCCTGAAGGAAGAGGCCGAGGAGCGGGAAAACCCCCAGCCCATCCGCCGCCTCGACGCCACCATCGACACCCGCCCCCTGATGGATCTCCTGGAAGGCGTTCCGCGGCAGCGGTACCACGAGCAGCTGGCGGAATACCTGCTGGCGGCGCCCTTAAAAACTTCTACTCCATTGATCCAAAAGTACGCAGATGCCCGCGGCGACTGGGACTATGCCAACGCGCTCGTCATGCGCCTCATGTCACTGCCGGAATACCAGTTGTGCTAAAATCCAGAAAAATGAAAAGAAGAGAATTCCTGAGGTCATCGGCCTTAGCCACTACCAGCCTCTGGCTGCCCTCCTTTCTGCCCGCCTCCCTGAGCGGGCCGGTAAGCGGCAGCCGTTCCGGAAAGATACTGGTCGTCATTCAGCTGTCGGGAGGCAACGACGGGCTGAATACCATCGTACCCTATCGCAACGACATTTACTACCGCAGCCGCCCCACCCTGGCCATTTCGCCGGAGGAAACGCTCAAAGTCGGTAAAGAGCT
This sequence comes from uncultured Phaeodactylibacter sp., assembly GCA_964454855.1. Lineage (GTDB taxonomy): Bacteria > Bacteroidota > Bacteroidia > Chitinophagales > Saprospiraceae > CAYVVK01. The sequence continues at coordinate 1,830 of CAYVVK010000732.1, forward strand.
TGGCTTCCACCCGGCCATGCAGGGCCTACAGCGCCTCTACGATGAGGGCCTGCTCAGCATCATCAACAGCGTAGGCTATCCCAATCCCGACCGCTCCCATTTCCGCTCTATGGACATCTGGCATACCGCCAGTGACAGCAATGAATACTGGAATACCGGCTGGCTGGGCCGCTACCTGGACAGCGAGTGCGCCGGCTGGGCCGACCCCCACCATATACTTGAACTGGACGATAGCCTCAGCCTGGCCCTCCGGGGCGCAGCGCGCAGCGGCTTCGCCATGAGCGACGCCCAACGGCTTAAACGCACCACCGACAATCCTTTTCTCAAGGCCGTCGCGCAGCAGCACGATCATGGCCATGAGGAGCCGGTGGACTACCTGTACAAGGTAATGGCGGAAACGCAATCTTCGGCAGACTACCTTTACGAGCAGTCCAAAGTGCACCGCTCCACGGCCGATTATCCCCGATCGGAATTCGGGCGGCGCCTCCGGCAGGTGGCCGAGCTGATCACCGCCGATACCGCCACCCGGGTGTATTACCTCAGCCTTTCCGGTTTCGACACCCATGCCAACCAGAAGGGCCGGCAGGAAAGGCTGCTCAAACAACTGGCGGATGGCCTGCAGGCTTTCGTCTACGGCCTCAAACAGCACGGCCTGCTGGAAGATACCCTCATCATGGCCTTCTCGGAATTCGGACGGCGCGTACAGCAAAATGCCAGTGGCGGCACCGATCATGGTACGGCCAACAACTTATTCCTCCTCGGCGGCAAGCTTCAGAAGCCTGGCTTTTTCAATGAAAGCCCCGACCTGGCCCGGCTCGATGAGGGCGACCTGAAGCATCAGGTGGATTTCCGGTCCGTTTATTCGGCCATTCTGGAAAACTGGCTGGAAGTGGAGCGGCCGGAGGCCGTATTGGGCGGAGATTTCGCGCCCCTGCGTGTCGTTTGAGGTGGCGCTTTGGCTTTCGCCGAATGGAGGAAGATTGTAGAATTGGGAAGGATCTTAGGCCTGTATGATTCCGTGCTGAAAGCAGCAAAACGCTGAAAGATCCAGTGGTAATCTGACCGGGGAGAAATGGAAACCAGCAATACGTTTGTGTCGAGAACCAGTTTCAAGAGAGGGGATTATTTGGATTGGTAAGGAGTCCGCATATGGGTTTCTAAAAACCGGTCCATATCTTCATTGGTCCAGCCTTTTTCTTCCCAAACCTGATCAGCCAGATAAGTGGCTTTCTCCGCCAGGTAATGAACGATCAGGCGTTTGATCGCCTTCAGTTCCTCTTCGCTGAGGTCTCGGGAGAAAAGCTTCAGCAACTCCAGTTGCATGTTCGATAAAGGCCTTTTCACTGCTTCCAT
>CAYVVK010000732.1:3192-3466 GCA_964454855.1 uncultured Phaeodactylibacter sp.
GTGGCTAAATTTACAAATTTTCTTGACACTAAGTTTGCAACCACAGTAGATAAACAGCTTGAATCCGGTTGAAGTTCCTAAAGAAGGTTTGAGGGACTATACCAGTCAATGGGAAAAGTTCTATCGGGGAAAGAGCATCTTTGGTAGAAAAGGAAAGAAGGTTTCTGCACTAAAGGTGGGTGATTTTGCACGTAAAATGCACTAAAAATAATTTGTTGAAAGGCTACCCGTCTAACGTTGGACAGCCTTTAAAGACAGGGGGCTCCCGCCGTCT
>CAYVVK010000733.1:0-3463 GCA_964454855.1 uncultured Phaeodactylibacter sp.
GGCCGGGGCGCACTGCCCGGCCATGTCGTACCATTGTTCTTCCTCCGCGACATACACATAAGGGCCGGCTTCGGTGGCTGCGAAAAGAAGGCTTTCATCCTCATTGCCGTCGATATCCAGCACCAGGGTGGGCGGCAGGCCACGGGCATGGGCGGTAAAATCCCGCCCGCCGTTTGTCGAGAGGTAAACGGGAGGGTTGGAATAACCACTGCCCGCCAGCATTACTTTTTCGGCCTTGCTCCTGAAGGCGTAGATGGCCTGCCCGTACAGGTAGTGCCCTTCCGGAATGAAATTCAGGGACTGCTCCCAGTTGTCGCCCCCATCGTCGGAATAGAAGAACCGGCCATTGGTGGTGGCGGCATACCAGTAGTTGGAGCCCTGAGGGGGGCTGGCCAGGGCGGAGAGGGCGCCTCCCCCCGAAGCCTCGGAAAAGTCGAAGCTTTTCTGGCTGGCGCTGATTTGGGTGCCCTGTGCTTCCAGGCGAATGAGGAAGGAGCCGGGCCCCCCTTCGATGTTGCCGCCGGCCATGTAGATGGCATTTTCATCCGGGTGGGGGCTGCTGATGATGGGTGGCAGCCAGACGTGCTCTTCTTCTGAGTCCAGGTCATAGGCGGCTGTGAAGCTGTTTTCCCGAGGTTGGGCATAATAAGTCACCCAACCCCCGGGGTAGACCGTCCACAGCGCTTTACCATGATTGGAGAAGGCGATGTGCCCATAGTCTCCCGAAATGGCCTGCTCAAAGGCGGCGGGTTCCGGGCTGGCAAACTGGCCGGAGCGCTGAAAGCCCTGGTCCTGAGAGGAAGCATACACATAATCCGGATGGTTGGGGTCGGTGCGGACGCTATAGTACTGGCTGACATTCAGGCCAAAGAGGCCGATGTTGTACTGGCTGGCCAGCTGGTCCTCCGAAATGCTGATCCCTCCGTGATGGCTCACCAGCAGAAAGGGTTGGCCTCCTGCCGTTTGGTATTCGCCGAAGTGCATGATATCAGCATGCAGGTTTTCTTCTATGTTATTGTAGTAATCCCACCAGTCGTTCACCTTCTCCCAGTGCTGCCCGGCATCGAGGCTGCGGTAACATTCCACCTCCCCCAGGAAGAGCACTTCGGGCTGTGAGGGGCTCACGTATATGCCCACCTCCCAGGGCCGGGCGGGTAGCGGGCCCATCTGCTCCCAGAGGGTTCCGCCGTCCAGTGAGCGGTGCAGGAGCCAGCGGCCGTTCTCCGGGCTGGTATAGGCGTATAGGTAGAGCTGCCCCTCCCGGAGCGTGCCCGTGAGGTTGGCGCGGGCCTTTCCGAAGTTGAGGTTGGTGCCTTCATTGCTCCAAAGCAGCTGCCCGGTTACGGGGTTGGCGGTATAGATCTTGCCTTTGCCGTCGGCGGCCTTTTCCACCAGCAGCATCTGATTGGAATGGTGGGGAGACGTCAGCCGCAGCTTCTGAAATTCATGGGTGTTGAAAGTGCTGACCGGCAGAAAGGTTTCTCCGGCATTGACCGAGCGGTAGAGGCGGATGTGCGACCAGTAGGAGTCTTTGGCGAGTACGAAAAAGGAGCGGTTGGCGTCGTTCAGCACCAGCGGGCAGAAGAAGTCTCCCCAGCGGTCGCTGTGCTGTATGCCTGAAGCAGCTGTCCAGCTGCGGCCCTCATCGTCGGAATAATGGGGGAGGCGGCCGGTGAAGGCCAACAGGCGCCTGCCGTCGGCATAGGGGATGAATTCCAGCAGGCCCTCATCGAACTGCAGGTCCTGGTTGACGGGCTCCCAGCCCAGTCCCAGCCTGCCGCCCCGCCAGAGGGTGCCGCCGGAAATGGCCCAGATATTATCGCTGATGGGGTCGTAGGTGGTATTGACGATGCTCCCCGCCTGATTGGTGCTGCCGCGCTCGCTCCAGTATCCCTGCAGGAGGCCTGCCGCGATGGTTTCGCTGCTGCAATTGCTGCGGAACAGGCTGCGCCGGGCTCGCTGCCGGTGACGTTGCATCCGGTTCTGATATTCCAGCTGCCGCCAGTCGGTATCCGGCGCTGCACGGTGCATGGCCTCCAGCCAGGCTTCCCGGCGTTCCCGTTCCAGGCCTTCTTCACCTTCCCGGATGAGGGTGTCTCCGTTGGTAGGGGAGGGGTGCGAGGGGCCGCGGCCGGTGAAGTAACCAGCGAAGAGAATACCGGCAAGCAGTAATATGATGGGCAGTCTTTTCATAAGTGATGATGTCAGCGCTGTAAATATAAGCAAAGGCGCCCGCTCAAAGCGTTAGCCGGCGGTCATTTGCCGCATCCTTTGAACACCTTGCCGTCCTTTTCCATAGTTACAGTATAGGCAAACCGTTCTCCTGACATACTGTCCATACAGCTTTCTTCCGCGAAGGTGATACGGATACGGGAGCCCTCGGCCTGGCTTTCGAAGATCTTTTGTTTGCCGGTATTCCGGGCAGGGTGGTAGGGGTAGGTGACGGCCTCCTGCCCGAGGGCCCGAAAGACAATAGCCTGGCCGTCGATGCTGACATTCCAGAAAGGCTCGTTGCCCCGGGCGGTATAGGATGGGCTGGCAGGGGAGCGCTCTTCGGCCTTGGGAGGGGGAGATTGGGCTGTGCCGGATGCAGAGCGGGAGGTATTGCAGGCCAGGGCAAAGGATAAGAAGCAAAGCAAAATGATGATCCTCATAGAATATTTGGTTATATTTTCTTCCTGATAAGTCGGTGATAAGTTACTAAAATTCCCGGATTGTAGCGTTATTAGTGCTCATTCGCCTTGCAAGGGCAAACAAAACCTTTAATCTTTGCGTTTTTTCACTGCATAAAAACTGAACCAACTGCCATGAGTAAAAGCACAACTAACCTGAGCTGGAAAGAAGCTCTTGACCTCCTGAAAACCGGAAATCAGCGTTTTCAGGATGAAGAACTGGAAACGGAGAAAGTAGATTCTAAACGCCGCCATGAATTATCCGGTGGCCAGCATCCCTTTGCGATCATCCTGGGTTGCGCGGATTCCCGCGTAGTTCCGGAATACGCCTTTGACACGGGCCTGGGTGAGCTTTTCACCATTCGGGTGGCCGGCAATACGGCCAATGCCTCTACGCTGGCCAGTATAGAATACGCCGTTGTCAACCTGGGCGTCAACCTGGTGGTGGTCCTCGGCCACGAGGCCTGTGGGGCCGTTACTGCTGCGATCAATGGTGGCGACATGGGCTACAACCTGAACCACCTGCTTTCCCACATTGTACCTGCGCTGGCCGCCAGCGCAAGCAAAGACGTCAATACGGTTGTTAAAAAGAACGCCGAACTGGCCGCCCGCGATATCGTCCGCCGCTCCCAGCTCATCCAGGGCGAACTCGCCGGAAGGGACGTCAAAGTGATCCCGGCCTTCTACAATCTCGAAAGCGGAAAGGTCGACTTCATGGAAGTCCCCAAAGGAGCGGCGCCTGAAGTATAGATGCTGTAGGGTTGTGTAAAAAGCTTAAATTCAAGTTAATC
>CAYVVK010000734.1:0-3458 GCA_964454855.1 uncultured Phaeodactylibacter sp.
TGCCTACCTGGCCAGTGCCAGCCCAGGCGGGCCCGTAGGGCTGGGCAGGCAGGTTAGTGGCTATTCAAAGATCCAAGCCGGAGGCGAGCCCCGAGCACGACAGATCTTAGTGTACTCTTTGTGTCTTTGAGCCTTAGTGGCTATTCAAAAACCGAGCCGAAGGCGAGAAAAAAACGTAGTGGGCCCCTCCCCCTCAAGGCATAAAGTTAAAAATATCCCACCATTCCGGGCACTGCCGGGGAGTGATATGCGTTTCCCGGAAAAGCTCCCGCTCATACTTCGTCCTCCGTTTGGAAACGGCCTGGCCGTAGTGGAAGGTTTTCGCCTCGCTTCCCCCTTTGGCATTCGGCACCTTCACCGCTTTTCCCCATTTAAAGGCCGGGTCGGCAATGCGGTAGCGGGCGCCGGGGCGGGTACTGGTCCGCCATATTCAGAATCTGGCGAGAGACATAAAGGAAAGGGATAAGCGACGCTATGAAGAGTTAGACCTGGACGGCCTCTTAAAAGACCTGGATGATTACATTGAATAAGTTTGAACGTTGGCCAGGGTTATGGGCATGGGTAAAACACCCCCGCCCATCGAAATTGCGCTCAAACTCTGCGATATCTTTCGGGTGAACCTCGACAGCCTGGTCAATACCAACCTCAAAGAAGAAGGCTTTCCGCCCAAGGCCCAAAAAGACACTTCTCCTGAGCCCGGCCAGAAACTGCTCAACCGATTACTGCTTCAGAAACTGGAGGAAGCAGGGGAGGAGTTGAAGAAGAAGAGTAACCCGGAGGCCTACCGGCGGTTGAAGTTGGAGGAGTTGATTCGGAAGGGGGGGAGTGAGGGCCTAATCCTGCCAACGGGCAGGTCTTCAGCTTGGCTTGCGGGAAGGTGAAAGGTGTCGTTTCCTGGAGTGGAGTCTATTAAGGCTGTAAATTTTTTTGCTCTAATAATGTATATTTCCTTCAGTATTAGATTTTTAATTCAAGAAAATTGCGAAACTGACCGGCTGCTGCTAAATTTCCTTACGTGTAGCTACCGTAAATCTTTGAAGGCATAATCTTTTTTTGTTTGAAAACTAAAGCATGGATTTTGAAGATTAGAGAAAGGGAAAGTTTTCTTTTTTGTGCAGCAGAAAGCGAACAAGAGCTTTTATTTCAGGGTGTTTTTTCTAATGGTCTCAATTTTCTTAATGGCTTTCTCAATAGGTATAACTATAGAATACCCAGAATTTGCCCATTCAACATTCTTTATTCCGTAGTTAGGGTTTATCCAAACTTCTTCAAGAGGAATAAATTGGGAAACTATTCCAACCAATTTATATTGTTGTGAAAGGCCTTTATCCAAAATTTCAAATACAGCTCCTCCACTATTTCCTGCATAGCTTGGACAATCCAAAACAATGCTTTCTAGATTGGTATTCTTTCCTGCAACTATACCCTTTCTTATGAGAGGTCTATTAAAATCATATTGCGGTAGATTTTTAAGCCCAAGTGATTTTGGATACCCAACCATGATTACTTCATTTCCAATGTTTGTTTGTTGAAATTTACCTGTCGCAGAGATAGTAACTGGATCGATACTAGAATCTGGCCCAATTCTTTGAACCGAAGAGCTATAATGGATTGCTCCATAGCCTCCTTTTTGCTCTACTCTGGCAATACGCATTATTACGAAGTCATCCTCAACGCTTTGCCCGTTCACTAGGTTTCCCGATGCTTTAAGAGAGCTGATATCTATAATCATCAGGTTTGGGTTACTGCTTTCCGCATTTCTCGGATACCATCTGACCTCTATTTTTGGGGCTTTAAGATGATGTTCAACTTTTTTAGACTTCGTATTGTGATTGCTATTCATGACTACATGCCTGGCTGTAACAAAATAAATGTCACTTGAATCTCGAATGAAAAAGCCAGATCCAAAACCTCCACCAACTTGAACTAATGCAGAACAGTTGATAATAGATTCAGGTACTGCATATTGAGCAATTGAGCTTTGAAAAAAAGAGCTGATAGTAAAACAGAGCACTAATATCCTTTTCATCTTTTTCTTCTTTTTAGATAAAGATGAGAATACCTTTCAAATTACATAAAAAGAGGCGATTTTACTGGGGAAACCTTTCGCCTTATACTGGGTAGAATACGAAAGGCTACACGTCATAAACGTTGTAAATCCAAATAAAATGCACCCTCATTCTCCTTAGACATCAAAGAACACCCTGATTTTCCAGCCATGTAATGAATCCCAAATCAGGATACTCTTCTCTTCCGGTCACAAAGGCCCTGTCCAGTAAAACATTGAATTCTTCACAGGACGTTTCCGGAATAACAGCACAGTTATGGCAGGCTGCCCCATTTACAGAATCGGGGCCCTGCCCACCCGCTGACCCTATTTCCATACATACCGGATCTGCCGAACACCACCGGGAATCATCAATCGATTCCTGCAAAATATTTTCGAGATTTTCTGGCCGTCCCTGACGGACCAAGCCTCCCAGCGATCCTTCTGAATCTCCGGAAGAGGTATAAATGAGAAATCCATTCATCAGCGAAGGGTCTTCTGCTGAACTACAATAGATTCTCTCTCTAAGTGAGGAAGACCCATAACCACAGTTGAAACACAACCTGTTGATCATCAGGTGGGCAAGAGTATGGATCAGGAAGAATCGGCCATCAAGTGCCCTGTGCTCGTGAGCTTCTCCTCTTCTCTGTTCAAGAGCCCTGTTATACCGGATAGTGAGATTTTGAGCTCTTTCTCTGACCTCAGGAACATCCAGCCAGGATAAAAGTAGTTTTTCGTTGAGTTTGAAGAAGATGCCTTCACCATACACCTGTACTGCGGGCAACCATTGCAGATCAGCTTCTCCCGTGAGTAAGTTCTTCCTGGCCTGAAGGTTACCTTCAACCGGAAAGATTCTTGAGAAACCGGCAAATGCCCTGGTTTCCTTAAGCCTTTCTATCAGAATAATCTGATCAAAAATATTTTTCGCATACTTACCCCATTGGGATTTACCAGAAGAGGGGACAGAGGATTTATAATCTCTGGTTGACCGCTCTCCAAGAAGAATGTAATCGTACTCCTCTTTCCTGACATCGAGCTCCGTCACTTCTCCTTCCTGTTCTGCTGTACCTTCCAGCCTTCTGCAAATTCCCTGATAGATGGTGTCCAGTTCTTCGTTTTCAACATTTTGATGCTTAAGAAAAGCCTTCAGTAAAGCTCCGTCATTATCATGAGAAGATAACTGCCTCATATATTCTTCATACTTATTGAGAAGCTGAGAAATCTTATTATCGATTTCACCAGCCGCAGAAGGCAGGTAAAGTGCTGATTTGATTACCGGAAAATATACATTGGAGGCGCCCCGGATCAGAACTCTGAGCGGCTTGCCGCAATGGTTATCCTTCACTCCTTCCTTACCCAGCCAGGGACGGTGCCCTCTGCAGGACTGGATATTTTCAAGCGAATTCTGCCC
>CAYVVK010000735.1:0-3450 GCA_964454855.1 uncultured Phaeodactylibacter sp.
TTGTTGAGCGCAGCGAAACCCGCCTGGGTTATATTGTTCTGTCCACCTACTTAAATGCACAACAGCCCAGGCCAGCCACCAAACCAAATATTGAAACACCAAACACCCTCTATCACATGGGAATGCTTCAAGTTGTAATCGGCCTGGTATTCGTGCTGCTACTGCTCAGCCTCCTGGCCACCACCATTATGGAATTGATCTCTTCCTTTTTTGCCCTGCGGGGAAAGAACCTGGAAAGCGCCCTCAAAAATATGCTGGCCAATACGGATGCGGATGAAAAACTGGTGAAGGAATTCAAACAAAATTCGCTCTACAAGCACCTCTCCAGCGAATATGGTAAAAGCCGCCGGCCACCTTCTTATATCAGCGAAGAATCTTTCCAGTCTATTCTCATGGAAATTATTCTAAAAGGAGAAGGCACGGAAAAGCTGGAAGCCAGGATCGAGGAACTGCCGGATGAAGACCTGAAAAACGTGCTCAAGCAGTTTCTGCGGGAAGCAGATAACAATATCGACGAGTTCAGGCTCAAAGTCCAGGGCTGGTACAATAACGTGATGGACCGCGCCTCAGGCTGGTACAAACGCTATACCCAGAAAATACTGGTGGGCGTCGGCTTCCTCATCGCTGTCGGTTTCAATGCCGATACCCTGGCCATCTACGAGCGCCTGGAGTCCGACCCGGAAACCCTGCACATGGTGGTCAACCTGGCGGAAGATTTTGCCAACGGCAATGATGAGTCCGCAATCGCTCCTGCGCCCGATCAGGATTTCCAGCGCTCCTATACCCAGTTACAAAATCTAATCGACAACCAGATAGAGAACGTCAGCTCCCCCCTGGGCCTGGGCTGGAAAAACATCGTCTGGGAGGAAGTCGGCTGGTACGAAGTGCTCACCACCCTGCTGGGCTGGACGGTCACCGCTCTGGCCATCTCCCTGGGTGCACCTTTCTGGTTCGACCTGCTGCGAAAGCTGGTGAATATCCGTAGTTCGGGAAATAAGCCCGAGTAGACATTGTTCGTCAAGCGACAACTTTCTCCGGCTGCCCTAGCTTGCTGGCAAAGGCCTGCAAGTTGTCGCTTGACTTATTGAACCAGGCTTGTCATACTTTTTCGGCGAAAAAAAAGCCCAATAAGCCACCCCTACAAAATTTTTCCCCTTTGCCAAACGTTGCTTATCTTGAGTTTTCGCCCCGGGAGAGCTTCCGGGCCGGCTATCGAAACCAACGACGACCTTAAGATACTATGAGAATTGTTCAGATCACAGACCTGCACGTCGGGCGCGAAGGAGAAGACACCTACGGCGTTGACGTACGAGCGAACTTCCTCCGCATCCTGGACGCCGTCCAGGAAAAGGACCCCCAATATCTGGTGCTTTCCGGTGACCTTTGCTACCGCGACGGCGACCCCGACATCTACCACTGGATACGCGAAAAGGTCGATGCGCTGGACATTCCCTATGACATCATCTCCGGCAACCATGACGACCCCGTCATGCTGGCCAAGGCCTTCGGCCGGGAACACCTCCTTAAAAACGGCGAGCTGTACTTCCGTAAAGAACTGGGCGGCCGCCCGGTCCTCTTCCTCGACACCACCACCGGCCTCGTCTCCGAAGGGCAGCAACGCTGGCTGCACGATCAGCTAAAGGACATCGGGCAGGAGGCCGTGATCTTCATGCACCACCCCCCGCTGGAAGGCGGTGTGCCCTTTATGGACAGCCGGCACGCCCTGCGCAACCAGGAGGAGGTGCAGGCCATCCTGCTGGCCCACCCCTATAACGTCAACATTTTCACGGGCCACTACCACGTGGAGAAGGTCATCCGCAAAGGCAACATCCTGGTGCACATTACGCCCTCCTGCTTCTTCCAGATCGGGCAAGAGTCCGAAGATTTTGAAGTCGACCACTACCGCATCGCCCTGCGGGAGATCCACTGGAGCAATGGCGTGATGATGAATGCAGTACACTACCTCAACGGCGAGGCCATTGATTGACAGAGGTTGGCGGGATTGAAAAAAAATCTTTAACTTCTCCGCCAGATTATGGAGAACCGACCATCAACAGAACACCCTCCCGACATGGGCTGGGTAGACGAAGTGGCCAAGTTTATGGACAGCCGCTACCGCATTCCCGGCACCAACATCCGCTTTGGCGCCGACTTCCTCATCGGCCTGATCCCCTATGTCGGCGACGTAGCCAGCCTGAGCATCTCGGCTGTGCTGGTCACCGTTATGGCCCGGCGGGGCGCCAGTGGGATGGTATTGGTAAAAATGCTGGGCAACATACTGCTCGATTTTATCGCCGGCTCCGTACCCGTACTGGGCGACCTCTTCGACCTGGGCTACAAGGCCAACCTGCGCAACCTGCGCCTGCTGAAAGAACACTACGAAAAAGGCCGCCATCAGGGCAGCGCCTGGTGGGTGCTCATCCTGGTGCTGATCTTTATCATTGCCCTTCTCGTGCTTTCCGTTTATCTGATATGGCGTATTTTACACTGGCTGTTCTCCTGAATTGACTTAACCAAAACGAACCTATATGTTCAAGCAATTCCTTTTTGTTCTTAGCTTATTTACCCTTCTTTTCTCCTGCGGCGGCCCCGGTACTTCGGAGGCCGATGCCACCCAGGAGGAAGTACAGCAGGACTCGTTCCAGTACCTTACCGAAACCTTTGCCGACAAGAAGATCATCCGGTACCAGACCCCCGGATTCGACAAGCTGGGCCTCGATCAGAAGAAGCTCGTGTACTACCTGGTGGAAGCGGGCCTGAGCGGCCGCGACATTATGTACGACCAGAACTACCGCCACAACCTGGCCATCCGCGACGCCCTGGATAAGATCGTCCGGGATTATCCCGGCCAACGTAGCGGCGAACAGTGGGAGGCACTCATGGTGTACGCCAAACAGGTATGGTTCTCCAATGGCATCCACCACCACTATTCCAACGACAAGTTCCAGCCCGGATTTACCCAGGATTACTTCCAGGAGTTGATGGGCGAGGTGGATGTGGCACTGGAAGACGAAGCCCTGCGCGCCATGTTTGATGCCGATTTCGACGCCAAAAAGGTCGACCAGAGCGGCGAGGACCTGCTGAAGAATTCCGCCGTCAACTTCTATGACCCCACTATTACCCAGAAAGAGGCGGAAGCTTTCTACGCCGCGCTCAAGCAAGAGCTGGAGGACGAGCGTGTGTCCATGGGCCTGAACTCAAAGCTCATCCGCAATGCCGACGGGCAGCTGGAAGAGGCCGTGTACAAAGAAGGCGGCCTGTATAGCCCTGCCATCGAGCAGATCGTCTTCTGGCTGGAAAAAGCCGTGGAAGTGGCGGAAAACGAAGCCCAGGCCGATGCCCTAAAATTACTCATCGAATATTACAAAACCGGCGACCTGCAAACCTGGGATGAGTACAACGTCGCCTGGGTGCAGGCCACCGAAGGCGATATCGACTACATCAATTCTT
>CAYVVK010000736.1:0-1983 GCA_964454855.1 uncultured Phaeodactylibacter sp.
CTTCTGGTCGGTGCCGGTGTCGTCGGCGGCCTGCAGGGCGCCGCGGGCAAAGCCCTCCCGGGAGTGGGCCTCGTGGCGGATGCTTATGGCATCTACCGGCGAGTGGTATTCCACTACATGAGTACCGGGCACCCGCCCTTCGCGTTTGGACAGGATGGATAGCTGCTCCGGGCGGCTTGCCTCTTCATTCACCCAGTATTCTTTCCGGCCGAGCTGTTTTAGTATGTCTTCAGCCAGGATGATGGCCGTTCCGCTGGGCGCGTCCAGTTTCTGGGTGTGGTGGATCTCTTCCATGCGGGCATCGTACTGGCCTTGGCCGGCCATCAGTTCCGCCAGGTAGCGGTTGAGGGCGAAAAACAGGTTGACCCCGATGCTGAAATTAGAAGCATAGAACAAGGCGCCGCCCTGTTTTTCACAAAGGGCCCTGGCTTCTTCCAGCTTATCCAGCCAGGCGGTGGTGCCGGAAACTACTGGTACTCCCGTTTCCAGGCAGAGGCAAATATTGTCGAAAGCGGCATCGGGCGTGCTGAATTCGATGGCGGCGTCTGCCGGGCGGAGATTCTCTACAGTCAGTTCATCCAGGTTATCGGACCCGATTCGCAGTACGATCTCGTCGCCTTCCTCTATGGCGATGCCTTCGATGGTTTTTCCCATCTTCCCGTAACCGATAAGCGCTATTTTCATAGAATAAATTTCTGCTTAAATGTGGCCTGCCGCAAAAAGGGCCGTCCCAAATTTGAATGATCTCCCACATTAACTCCTAACACTTGCAGGATTAACCCAAACGAAGCCAGAAAGGTGGTGTCTTCCCATTTTTTGCTAACCAGCAAATAAACACGGATCCTGACGCCGCTGGCCCTGCCGGCTCTGCCTGCAGGGCTTCTGGTTTTTAGAGCTACAGGGCTTCCGAATCCCCACTTCCGAATCCCCACTTCCGATTTCCCACTTCCGATTTCCCACTTCCGAATTCCCACTTCCGATTTCCCTCAATCCTCCTCCTCCAGCAGCTGTTTCAGCTCATTGAGTTTCATCATACAATCTATGGGGGTCATGCTATTCAGGTCCAGGCTGGTAAGAGCCTCTTTGATCTTTCCCGCAGTGGGGTCCACTGTTTCGAAGATGCTGAGTTGCAGGGCTTCCGCAGAGATGCTACTCGTATTGGGTTTGTCCACTTTCAGCCCATCCCCATTCTCGTCTCCGATGTGTTTTTGTTCCATCTGGGACAGGATGTGAACAGCGCGCTCTACGATGCTGCGCGGCATTCCTGCCATCTTGGCCACATGGATGCCGAAGCTGTGCTGGCTGCCGCCGGGCACGAGTTTGCGCAGAAAGATCACCTTCTGCCCAAGCTCCCGGGTAGCGATGTTGAAATTTTTTATTCTCGGAAATTTACTGGCCAGCTCATTCAATTCGTGGTAGTGAGTAGCAAAGAGCGTTTTGGGGCGCGCCGTCCCATTGTTATGTAAGTATTCGGCGATGGACCAGGCGATGGAAATGCCGTCGTAGGTACTGGTGCCCCGGCCGATCTCGTCAAGCAAGATGAGGCTGCGGTCGGAGATGTTATTCATGATGCTGGCCGTTTCGTTCATCTCCACCATGAAGGTAGATTCTCCGGAGGAGATGTTGTCTGAAGCGCCTACGCGGGTGAATATCTTGTCTACCAGGCCCAAATTGGCGCTCTCGGCCGGCACGAAGCAGCCCATCTGCGCCATCAGGCTGATGAGGGCTGTCTGGCGGAGCAGGGCTGATTTACCCGCCATATTAGGCCCTGTGATCATAAGGATCTGCTGCTCTTCGCTGTCGAGATACACATCATTGGGCACGTATTCCTCATCCAGGCCCATCTGCTGTTCGATGACCGGATGGCGGCCCTGCCGGATGTCGATCACCAGAGAGTCGTTGATCTCGGGGCGGCAGTAGTTATATTTTCGGGCTACCCTGGCAAAGGACAGCAGGCAGTCCACCCGCGCAATAAGGTTGGCG
>CAYVVK010000736.1:1993-3450 GCA_964454855.1 uncultured Phaeodactylibacter sp.
GTTGGCGTTGTGCTGTACGGGCTGGATATAGTCCGCCAGTTGGAGCACCAGTTCTTCGAAGAGCTGTTCTTCCAGCAGGAGGATCTTCTCCTCGGCGCCCAGTATCCTGGCCTCCAGCTTTTTCAGCTCATCGGTAATGTAGCGCTCGGCGTTGGTGAGGGTTTGTTTGCGCGTCCACTCCGGCGGCACCTGCTTTTTGTATTTGTTGGTCACCTCCAGGTAGTAACCGAAGACGTTGTTGAAGCCCACCTTCAGGCTGTTGATGCCGGTGCGTTCGGCTTCCGTTCGCTGTATTTCCTCCAGCAGGCCTTTGCTGTTCTTCACGACGCCCCGCAGTTCATCCAGTTCCCCGTGGAAACCATCGGCGATGACGCCGCCCTTGGCCAGGTTGACGGGCGGGTCTTCCACCACCTGCCGGGCGATCTGTTCGATGAGCAGGTCGCAGGGGTTCAGGCCGTCGCCGATCTTCGCCAGGTGGCTGTTCTCGGACTCTTCCAGCAGCTTTTTCACGGGATGGATGAGGGCGAGTGATTTTTTGAGCTGCACCACCTCCCGGGGGTTGACCTTGCCCAGCGGCACTTTAGAGATGAGGCGCTCCAGGTCGCCCATTTGCTGGAAATATTGTTCCACCTCACTGCTGAGGTTGTTGTCATTCAGGAAGTGATCCACTACATCCAGGCGGCTTTCTATGGCGGCCTGTGCCTTGAGCGGCAGCACGATCCACTTTTTCAGCAGGCGCGCGCCCATAGGGGAAACCGTCTGGTCGAGCACTTTAATGAGCGGCACCCCGCTGTCGTGGTTGCTATAGGCCAGTTCCAGGTTGCGCACCGTAAAGCGGTCGAGCCATACGTAGTTATCGGGCTGTATGCGGCTGATGCTGTTGATATGGCCCAGGTTTTTATTTTCCGTAGTGGCCAGGTAGTGCAAAGTGGCCCCGGCGGCCACCTGCGCCATTTCCATGTCTTCCACGCCAAAGCCCTTGAGGTTCTGTACTTCGAACTGTTCGAGCAGTTTTTCCCGGGCGTAGTCATAACTGTATATCCACTCGTCCAGGGTGAAGGTATAGAACTTATCCCCGAAGCGCTTTTCAAAATCTTTGCGCTTATCTTTGGAGAAGATCAATTCGGAGGGGTTAAAGCTCTGAATGAGTTTTTCAGCGTAGGAGATGTCCCCTTCACAGACCAGGAACTCGCCGGTGGAGATGTCGAGAAACGACAGGCCCGCCTGCCCGCGGCTACCGAAATATATAGATGCAAGATAATTGTTAGACTTGTGGTCCAGCAATTTATCGTCTACCGCCACGCCCGGCGTGACGATCTCGGTGACTCCGCGTTTGACGATCTTTTTATGGGGGCTGGGCTTTTCCAGCTGCTCACAGATGGCCACCCGGTAACCAGCGCGCACCAGGCGGGGCAGGTACATATCCATGGAATGGTGTGGAAAACCGGCCAGCTCGA
>CAYVVK010000737.1:0-3444 GCA_964454855.1 uncultured Phaeodactylibacter sp.
AATCTATTATAACACCAACTACCTGTCAATTAATTAACTCCCAAAGCACTAGCCTGAAAGTTTTCCCAGGCCTGGCCGTTTGAATCGTAGGTAGTATCACAACCCCGTTCCTGAGCTTCCATATTGATGGCCTCTACGCGGTTTCCCGGGTTGGGGTGGGTGCTCAGAAATACCGGTGGGGTGGTGACGCCCTGATCGACCAGCTTCTCGAAGAAACTGGCAGCGCCGTTGGCGGCATACTGTGTATCGCAAAGGTAGATCACCGAGTATCGGTCGGCCTGCTCTTCGTCATCGCGGCTGAATTTCAGGGTGACCAGGGAGCCCAGCACATTGGCCAGCAGGCCGGGATTATTTCCTACCAGGAGTTCCAGCAGCACAGCGATACCGTATTGTTGGGTTAGTTGCTGTGTGGAGTGCCGCAGGTCGGCATGCGCCATTTCATGGCCCATGACCCCCACAAAGTCATCTTTCTCATTCAGGAATTTGATCATGCCGGTGTATACATAAATGTATCCGCCCGGGGCGGCAAAAGCATTAAGGGTAGTGTCCTCAGCTATAATATGGACTTCCCAGGGAAATTCCTCGGCGTATTTCAGCTCGCCGGTGGCCAGGATATCATTCACGATATCATCCAGATAGCTGTAAGCCTCAGGATACTGCGAGCGTTCCACCACCGGGTACTTCTCGGGCATGCTCATGATCTCCTGGTTCAGCTGCATGCCGAGCTGTATGTCATCTTCTACTGAGAAGATATTTACGCCCCGGCCGTCGTTGTTACAGGAAGTGTGAGTGAAAATGAAGATGGTGGAGAAAAGAAGCAAAAGGATTAAGCTCAATTTTCGCATGAAAGGGTGTTTGCTACATACAACAAAGCCTTTGGCCATGTGTTTATTGTGCCTTAATGCTGGCCTTCACCGCCGGCGCCTCCGGGAGGACTTACCCCTGCCGCAACAGCCTGTGCTGTGTTCCCTACGGAAATCCCATCCTCTCCACCAACTCCTCAAACTGCTTCTCTCCTCTCATATCCTCCCACAGCGGGTCCATCCTTAGGGAGATCATCCAGTTGGCGTGCCACTCATAGGAGCGTTCCAGCCAGGCCAGTGCTTTTTCCTGCTGGCCCAGGTTCCAGTATACAGGTGCCATTTCCACATGAGCGGCATTTTTCACCTGTTCAGAAGTTTCCAGCTTTTTCAGCAATTGTCCGGCTTCCTGCTGCTGCCCGGCTTTCGCCAGGGCCATGGCGAGGTGCATTTCCGACCAGTCCTCGCCACCCGACAGGCGCACGGCTTCCCGGAAATGGCGCACGGCTTCCGGATGGTTTTTCTGGCTGTAATCCACCATGCCCAGCAGCCAGTAGGTCTCGCTGTTATCGGGATAGAGTTCCTGCATGGCGCTGCCCAGCTCTCTGGCCTTTTCGTACTGCCCTGCCATGCGGTGGATGTCCGCAAGGTCGATGTTATACTCCAGGTTGAGCGGGTCGAGGGAGACGGCTTTTTCCATCTGGCTAATGGCTCTGTCCATTTCTCCGGCTACGGCATGATGCCAGCCCAGGTCCAGATAGGCGCCCGCTTCCGAGGGATTCAGGGAGATTGCCTTTTCCAGGCTTTCACGGGCGGCCTCCCATTCCCAGTCGTACCAGAGCAATACGGAGCCCAGGATGGCATGGGGGTAGGCGATGCTGCTGTCCCGTTGCAGCGCCTCTTCCGCGTATTTACGGGCTTTGGGAAAGGCTTCCCGGGACGGGAGGGAGTTGCTCCATCCCAGCCAAAGATAGGCATTGCCCAGGCCGGCGTAGGCGGCAGCGAAAGAGGGGTCCAGGGAAATGGCTCGCTGAAAGAACTCCACCGCTCTGGGCGCCCCGTCGGAGCGCTGGCTGAGCATGTGTTTCCCCCGCAGGTACCATTCGTAGGCTTCGGGATTATCGGTCAGGGGCCGCAGGCCGTCCTTGAGCAGAATAACCTTCAGGTTGTCCGCCACCGCCCGGGCGATCTCCTCCTGGATGGCGAAAATATCATCCAGCTGCCGGTTGTAGGCCTGTGACCACAACTGGAAACCATCTTCTGTATTGACCAGTTGGGCGGTGACGCGCACCTGGCCGTCCACCTTGCGCACACTGCCCTCCAGCACTACGGCCACTCCCAGCCTCTGGCCGATCTCGCGCAGGCCGCCTTCCGCTTCCCGAAAGGAAAAAGAGGAGGTACGTCCCGCTACCTTGAGGCTCTTCACCTGTGCCAGGGCATTGAGGATCTCCTCGGCGATGCCATCGCCAAAGTACTCCTGCCCGCCCTGCGGGCTGAGATCGCGAAAGGGAAGTACGGCGATGGATTTTTCCGGAATGCCGGCAGCACGGGCCTCTGCCGCAGCCTTGCCGAACCACTGATAAGCGGCCAGAAGCCCGAAAATAGCCACCAGCCCTACGAACAACAGACCGAAGAACCACGGCCGCAAGGCCCTGGCCCTGGAAGGCTTAACCCTCGGCTGAATGCTAAGCTCTTTCTGCCGGGGCACAACAAGGCCCTGGTCGGCCAGCGCGAAGACCTCCATAGGCTCACTGACGTTCTTGAAGTTGAATTTTCCCAGTGAGACAGGCTTGAACTGCGGATGGTTGCGCAGGTCGTGAATGACCCGCTCGGTAATAAGTATGGAACCGGGTATACCGATGGATTCCACCCGTGAAGCCAGGTTGACGCCGTCTCCATAGATGTATTCTCCCTCCGTGACGATATCGCCGATGTGAATGCCGATGCGTAAAGGCACCTGAGGCTCCAGCTGCAGTTTGAGTTGTATCTCCTTACTACTGGCCACCGCCTCCACTGCACTGTCGAACAGCACCAGGCTGCCGTCGCCGTAATGCTGCAGGATCTTTCCTCCATGAGCGGCGACGCTCTCTTCCAACACCTGCCGGAAGCGTTTCAGCCGGCGCATGCCGTCGGCTTCATTGCGCTGCATCATGGCGGTGTAGCCGGCGATGTCGGCGAACATTATGGCAGCTAGGCGGCGGGTGGGCATGAGTGGTTGATTTGGTTGATCGAGTTGATTTGGTTGATTGAATTGATTTGGTTCGCCCGCCGAAGCCATAGCGAAGGCGGGGTTGGTTCGTGCCGCTCGGAAACGCTTGGTTCGCCCAGCGGTTGGTTGATTTACGCCTCTACCTTGCTACTGCTGGGTAAGCAGGTTCGCCAAGGCTTCGGCGGACAGGAGGTTGACTCGCGCCACTAGGCGACTGTGGATCGCCCAGAGGCTTGATTTATTTGACAATCAAAACTCGTCCATCAAGGCTTAAATCTCTAAATTTCTCGGCCAAAGTTACACAATCACAGAGATTATTGAAGCGGGAGAATGCATTAAAAGCCTACCAACATTTGATCCCTACGGGATCGCCGGCCTGCTTCAACTGCCTACTGCCTACTGCCTACTGCCTACTGCCTACTGCCTACTGCCTAC
>CAYVVK010000738.1:0-1828 GCA_964454855.1 uncultured Phaeodactylibacter sp.
TGGGCTCTCACAACCGCCTGGCATTCAAAAGCGTCCAACCTTAGACGGGTAGCCACGGTTTGCTTTTATCAATGGATCCATTTATACGCTTGGCAGAGGGCCGGATCGAATACATAGTTCATCGCAAATATACGATTATTTATTTATCCCGCAAATTCATTTCAAAAAAGAGACGGCGGGCGGCCCGCCCACCCGCTCACAGCCACGACAATTTTATGTTGCCTATTCCCCTGTCCCGGATCATGGCCCGGATCTTATCCGTCTTTTGTTTTTGGCCGGGGATCTTCCGGTCGTGCGTCTCTACGACGATCAGATCAATTTTTTTATGCTGCTCTTTTTCTATCAGTTTCTCCAAAACTTCGCATTCCGCCCCTTCGATGTCCATCTTCAGAAGGCTGATCTTCGTATCCAGGCTTTCGATAAACTCCGTCAGGTCGATCACCTGCACCTCTACCCAGCGGTCTTTGTCGACATTCGATTTTCCCTCGATGAGAGAAGATCCGAAGGACCAAAACGCTTCGTCCCGTACTTCAGCGTGCTGATGGAAGAACAGTTTCATGGTCGTGTCGGCTGTCCAAACGCCCTTATTGATGCAGGTCGCATTCTCGTACTTCTTCAACCGTTTTGAAAGGATATCATAAGCATAAGGGTTGGGTTCGAAAGCGTATACGACGGCGCCTTTTTCAGCAAATCTGAGGGAAATATCGCCCACATTCGCGCCGCAGTCAATTACAATGGAATTCGAATCAATAGCCTTAAAAACATCGTTGAAAAGAACATTTGTGAGAATGTCCTGAATAAGGCTTTTTAGTTTTTGAAGAACTTTATACATGATATCCGGATTAAAGCCCAGGATGGCCGGCCAAAGGCCGCCGATCTCCTCGGCTGGCGAAAGCGGCGGCGTGCTGGCCCTAACAAACCATTTGTTCCAGCCGCCGCACATTCTTTCTTTTTGCAGGCTCCAGTATTTTCTGCCCATAGGATGTAAAATACCGGTGTTCAGAAAGAAAGCCCGTGTTTAACTTTATCCAATCCTCATCCGAATAGGCCCGGCCCAAAAAAAACGCCCATTCTTTCCTCAGGTCATGAAGCCGCGAAGGGTAATCTTCTGAGGCAAGATGGCTCATATCCGCATCGCAGAGGATCTTTTCAGTTAGCGTTTCAGGTGTTTTAGAAGGTTTGGTGGCCTCGATGCAGGCCAGGATCTTGTCCAGCCGGTTAACTGGATACCGTACTTCCGCCAAAAAGGCCTTCGCCAGTTTTTTTCCTTCTTCTTCGTGGCCCACGTATTGAAAAAGATACCCGCAGTCGTGAAACCAGGCTGCCAGTCGCAGGATCTCCTGTTCAATAGGCGGCAAATCTATTGCAGCGGCAATTTCTTCTACTACCCTGGCCACCTCCCGGGTATGTTCCAGATTGTGAAAGGTAAGGTTTTTACTGGCTTCACTCTTAAAAAGCTCAGTGACAAAGGCTTCTGCCTTTTTCAACAGAGTTCGGTACATAGATCTGGATTCTTTTGAGTGATCTTTGAAAAGGCGCCAAAATTTATTTGAACGGACAGGAGCGGGAACTTTACCAGCCTGTTGCCGATATAACAAAAGTTCCTTGTCAAGGTTGGCATTCAGGGGGGATCGGGAAGGAATTGTTTTCCGGATAGCTTCATTTCTCAAAGTTAAGGGCTTCCTATGGAAAAAACAAGCGGCCCGGCCGGGCAAAACGTCCTGCGTCTTCCTTTCGGGCAAGCAATGAAATTTCAGGGAGCTCATTATCCACGGCCTGGCAGGCTCGGGAAATACTCCCATCGCATCGCCTTACTGCTTTATCGGTT
>CAYVVK010000738.1:1838-3443 GCA_964454855.1 uncultured Phaeodactylibacter sp.
TCGGTTCAGGGCAACCTTCGGCCAAAAGGCGGCTATGCCCCCGCTTGTTCCTGTCGTGGCCGGGAAAGAGATCCGGTTTTTTATCATAACGATGGTTTCAAGCAATAAAAAAAATTGACGCCCTCAATTAAATATCGTATATTCGCGATGAACTAATTAAAAGATGAGCAGAACATTAGCAGAAACCGACTACAGCATCGAAGAACAGCAACTCGCGGCTTATGCGAAAGCGCTCGGCCATCCGGTGCGCGTACAGATCATCAAGCTGCTGAACAGCCAGGCCTGCTGCTACACCGGTGACCTTACGGAAAGCCTTCCCCTGGCGCAATCCACCATTTCCCAACACCTGAAGGTATTAAAAGACGCAGGGCTTATCCAGGGAGAAATCATGCCTCCCAAGGTGAGGTACTGCCTGAACCAGGATAGCTGGCCGGTGGCGAAACGGCTCTTTAGCGAGCTTTTTAACCTCACCTCCGCCGATGCTTCACCTAAAGCGGGCTGCGGAAGCGAATAGCGGGCAGGAAATTTTTTTGTCAAAAAACATTGTGCATGCCTTCAAAGTTCAGGTGTGTTAAATTTTCCGGACAGTGACAAAAGTCAGTGTTTTTTTATCCATAATCATCGTAATTCGCCGATAAACTATTAAATTATGAAAAACATCAAAATTCTGGGCACGGGCTGCCCCAAGTGCAAGCAAACGGAAGCCGTTATACGGCAAACACTGCAGGAGTGCGGTGTGGAAGCCGATGTGCAAAAGGTGGAAGACATCGTGCAGATCATGCAATATAACATTTTATCGACCCCTGCCGTCGTGGTGGACGAAGTGGTGAAGATCAAAGGCCGCGTTCCGACGGCCAGTGAAGTAAAAACTATTTTGAACCTCTAAATTGAAACCGAGTCGATGTTTGACTGGATACAACACTTTGCCGACTGGCTGATCTATTCTGTTTTCGGTATCGCGGCCGAGACGCACCTGGCCGCCGCGCTCAACTTTTTTGTTTACGACACGATAAAGATCCTGTTCCTTCTGTTCCTGATCACCTTCCTGATGGGAATCGTGAATGCCTATTTCCCGGTCGACCGGTTGCGCAGTTTCCTGCAAAGCAACCGCCTTTTCGGCCTGGAATATCTGCTGGCCTCCATTTTCGGGGCGGTCACACCTTTCTGTTCCTGCTCCTCGGTGCCTTTATTCATCGGCTTCGTGCGCGGGGGCATTCCCCTCGGCGTCACCTTTTCTTTTCTCATCACCTCCCCTCTGGTCAATGAAATTGCCCTGGCCCTGTTCCTCGGCATGTTCGGCTGGAAGACGACCCTCATTTACGCCGTTTCGGGCATTCTGCTGGGCGCGATCGGTGGCTGGATATTGGGTAAGCTGCAGGTGCATCATTACCTGAGCGATTGGGTAAAGGACATGTGGGCGCAGCCGGCGCTCAGTGAAGAGTACATAGCGGAAGAATCGTCCTTCTTTCAGCGTCTGCCCGGCATCAGCCGGGAGGCTTTCAAAATTGTCAGAAGCGTCCTGCTCTACGTCGTCATCGGCATTGGCATCGGGGCGGCCATGCACGGCTATGTGCCCGAGGGCTTCTTCGAGCAACACCTGAGCGG
>CAYVVK010000739.1:0-1147 GCA_964454855.1 uncultured Phaeodactylibacter sp.
GGGAAGTTATTGATCGCATTGTCATAGATCACCCCGATATCTTCCCAGCCCTGCTGCTCCGCATCCCAGCGGAAGGCGTGCAATTCCAGGCTCGGGCCGAAAAAGCCGGCGGCCTCGTCCAGGGAGGCCAGGGCCAGCAGCTCGCCTTCCCGCAGCCAGAATCCGCGGCTGATCCACCGAAAGCCTTTGTCGGATCTCGTTCCGTAGAATTCCGAATCTTCACCCGAATCAGGAGGCACCGGCGTCATATAGGCCGGTTCGCTCCATTCCAGGCCGTCCGTACTCGTGGCGTACTTCACTCTTTGACCCACCTGGTCTTCCACTCCCGGGCCATCACTCCACATCGCCCAGAATTTATCATCGTGGTAGATCAGGTAGTTGTGCTGGTTGACGCCATCCACATCCCTTACGTCGCTGATGACTACATGCTCGCCGGGAATTTTCGGCAGGCTGTCAAACTTGATCTGATGGGGGTCTTCCGGCACCCAGTCTCCCCGAAGCATTACTTTGGAAGAAGGATTCTGCGCCGGGTGCGGATAATCCGTTTCCTCGGCTGCGGGGGGCGGGTTGGTACAACCGCTCAGGATCAGCAGGCACACTCCAACCAGGGCTCCTCCGGTGATGATTTTTTTTCGTGTTATCATTGATACCTTATTTTAAAGTTTATCCAAATCTGAAATTTTGATCTTCAGCACTTCCATCGTTTGTTTGGCGCTCGCAAAGGCGACGTATAAATACCCCTCGTGCTCCATGACGTGCGGGTAGTCTACATGCCGGCCGCCAACCAGATACCCCATTTTGGTGAACACCAGGCCATCATCGCTGATGGCAAGGGCCAGCGGGTCGCGCTTTTCCGGGTTGGGGTTGGACACCAGCACATGGCGGCCGTCCGGCAATTGAACGGCATTGAATTTGGAAGTGGCGTCCGGAAAATTGGTCCGCACCGGTTTGGCCCAGCTGCGCCCGTTGTCGGTAGAAAAAGCCCGGAACAGGAAACCGCTGCGCTGATTATCGCGAAACAGGCCTACCAGGTTGTTATCCGGCAACACCCACCAGTAGGGCTCTTCTGCGGACAGGCTGGGGTCATTTCGCTTTACGAGCGGGAAGGACTCCCACTGATCGAAGGATTCCGTGCCGCCCACCATCA
>CAYVVK010000739.1:1157-3440 GCA_964454855.1 uncultured Phaeodactylibacter sp.
TCATATGGACATCGCCGACACTATCGCGGCGGGACATCATCCACTCGCCGTTGGGCAGTTTCTTGGGAGAAAAATTATTAAGCGCATTATCGTAAACCAGGCCGAGATGATCCCAGGCAATGGAATCTCCCGCGCTGAGTTCGAAAGCGTGCAGCTGCAGGCCCTTCCCGCGATAACCGGGCGCGTGGTAGTAGCTGGCCAGGGCCAGTAACTTGCCTTCTCTGGCCCAGAATCCGCGGGCGATCCATCCGTATCCTTCTTCCGGCATTCCCGTAAGGTTGAAAATGGGGCTCCAGTCCAGGCCGTCCTCGCTGTAGGCGAAGGACACCCACTGATTGGCGCGGTCGTGCCCGGGCACCCGATCGCGATGCTCTTCGGGCGCAACCCTCGGCTCTCCGGGGCCGTCGCTCCACATGGCCCAGAACCGGCCGTTGTAGTGCACGAGATAATTGTGCTGGTTGACCCGGGTGCCTCCCGCGTCGCGCACATCGCTAACCACCGCATGTTCGCTCGGCACTTTCGGCAGGCTGTCGAAATTGATCTGATGCGGGTCTTCCGGCACCCAATCTCCCGCCAGCATGAGCGGAGACCCGGGATTCGTTACCGGATCTGGATAATCCTCTTCCGGCGGCGCAGGGCTTCCGCAGGCGCTCAGCAGGATGATACTGAAAAGCATCCATAGGTTTGCCAGGTTTTTGAAATTTATTCTTTTCATAGTCATCGTTTATGAATTAAACAGATCCATCTTCTCAAACCCGATGGCACAAGCTTCCCCGCGGGTGATATTCCTGGCACCCGCCGGCCGGACAATGCCAAGCATAATATTGAACTCAGCCTCCGTAACCGTTTCCAAACCGCCTTCATTTTTTCGAATGCGAAGGGCCATTTCATGAGGCGCTATTTGCCCCTTTCGCATAGCGTGGAACCCTTCCGCCCAGAGCCTGGCGCCCCCTTTTGTCAGCCCTTCCCCGGCATTAGCGTCATAACCCGCAAAAAAGCCTTTTGTGCCCAGGTACTGAACTGCGGGAATCCACGGCTCCTCACCCGCAATATCCATGTCGTTGAAAAAGGAGATCATGATCCGTTTTTTGGCCAACTCCCGCAAAAGCAGATCGGGATCCAGTTCGGCGGGAGGAATGTTCCTTTCCACAGCAAGCGAGGCCGCCAGCCCGGCGGATTCCCCGATATGCATCCAGGTGGGTTCCAGGCGGATGGCATTCCAGCCGACGTGGCTGGATGAAAGACATACCGGAACCAGCAAGTTGTCCAGGTCGGCGGGGAGAATGGCCCGGTATGGGATCTGCCCGGGAAAGGTTTCGTGATGAAGCATCAGCTTTCCTTCGTGCAAAGAATCCCCGATCTTTTCATCGGTACAGGCGTGAGGGTCGATATACCAGTCTGAAACGGCAATGCTGTCGCTATGAACCGGCGCTCGGCCGATCTCATCCATCAGCGAAACATCGTGCTGGGTAAAAACATACCGCCCCTCCAGGCGGCGTGCCTCCCGGACGTAAATTTCATAGGGGCGGTAATCATTGTCCGCAAATTCATCCTTAGCCCAGCCGTATTCCCGCAACATCGCCCGTTGGGAGATTGGGGCGCCCGGATCATTTTGGTAATAGAAGATCATTCCCTGCAACGCCGCCCAGTGTTCATCCATTACTTTTCGGCGTTCTTGCCAGCTTCCTTCTACGTACAAATTCTGGAGGCCGATCAACTGAGGGCGGTTGATGCGGAGCTTGTCATTGGGGAGTTCATTCCTGTCTGTCAGGATGAACTCCAGGCCCTTCAGTTTTTCCGGCTGATAATCATCCGGCCTGGTAACCCTAACCCGGTTGTTGGGATCGCAGGAAAGCAGCGTGCGCCAGTTGTAGGCCTGCACCTTTTTATCTCCCCTGCCTGAATCCTGTGTTTCAATGGCCTCCATAAAGGTGTCGAAAGATCGCAGGTTCAACTTTGCGCGTTCGCCGGCCAGGAATTGCTGACGCTCAGTGGGCCCTTCCCGGGTGGGGCGCGCAAAGATCCGCCCGGCATGCGATTCGCCGAACTCCTCCCGGGATTCCCGGCCGTATCGACAGGCCGTTCCCGAAAGGGCCATCAGGTCTCCTTCGTAGCTGCAGTCGGCAAAGACTTTCCCACTTGCTACGAACTGTTCATCGCCGCCCATTTGCCGGAAACAGACAGATTGAATGTGGCCTGAATCCCGGAATACCTTTATTGGGAAGTAGCGCCTGCGAACCTCAATGTTTTGCTCCCGCCCTACCAGTTGTTCTATAATTTCAC
>CAYVVK010000740.1:0-3429 GCA_964454855.1 uncultured Phaeodactylibacter sp.
GGCCGAAGGCCTTCGAAACTTTGGAAATGACCCAGGGGCCGCGCGTCATGTGTTCTATCCCTCCCACGATGAACAGATCGCCATCTCCCGTCTTTATGGCGCGGTTGGCGTGGATGGCCGCCGACATGCCGGAAGCGCAGAGCCGGTTGACCGTCTCGCCGGGCACGGTATGCGGCAGGCCCGCCAGCAGGAGCGCCATACGGGCTACGTTGCGGTTGTCTTCCCCGGCCTGGTTGGCGCAGCCCATGATCACGTCCTCGTAGGCTTCCTTCGGGATCTTTTCTTGGCGGGCTACCAGTGTCCTGATGACATGTGCAGCCAGGTCGTCGGCCCGGACAGTAGACAGGGCGCCGGTGAATTTCCCGATCGGGGTTCGGATCGCATCGATGATGTAGGTTTCTTTCATATCTGGTGTTTGATTAGAGCCGGGTAAAAATAATCGTTAGTTACCAAACACAGGAAGACAGGCTGGAGTTGGCTATTTCCAGGAAAAGCTGCAGTTGCTAAAAAAGTGCAGCAGGCTGATCATCCTGTTTTTGATTGGGGAACAGATAAAAGTATATTCGTCGCGAGTTACGGATCACCCTCCTTCGCAAATGCTTTGGCGGGAAGCGCGAGTCACGAAGCAACGCTCAACCACCTCCCGCTTTGATTGTTTCCATAAAAAAACAAGCGACGATTTCAGAAACCAATAAAAAAAACCATGAAAAATTACTTTTCCTTCGTTTTACTGCTGCTAAGCCTGCTCCTGCTGAACTGTGGCGGCCAACAGCAACAAGCGGAACAGGAAGACAGCCGGTTTACCGCGGAAGAGCTGCAGGCTCAGGAAACAGCTTTTCAGAAGATGATGGCCGTACACGATGAAGTGATGCCGCTGACCATCGAGATGAACAAAGTAGCCATGAACATCAAACCCTACCTGGAGAGCGATTCCCTTCAGGATGCGCAAATACGGGAAGAGGCTAGCACAGCCGTGCAGGAGATCGAATCGGCCGATGACGCCATGATGGAATGGATGGGCAACAGCCCGAAAATGAACAAGCTCAGAGACTCGCTCAGCCACGAGCAGATCATGGCCCGCCTGGAAGAAGAGGAGGCTGAGATCTCAGAGGTGAGCCGGCAAATGAAAAGCAGCCTGGAAAAGGGCCGCGAAGTATTGAACCGCATTGAAGGAGATTCAAAAACAGAATAGATATGAAGTACTGGGTAATTTTTGCAGCCGCCTTGCTTCTGGCAGCCTGCAGCACCAGCGAAGAACAACAACCCCTGCCTATTATAGGCAACCACGACATACAGGGTAGCGATACCATTTACCACCAGATCCCCGATTTTGCTTTCGTTAATCAGGACAGCCAGATCGTCACCAACGCCACTTTTGCCGGCAAGGCCTATGTGGCGGATTTCTTTTTTACCTCCTGCCCGACCATCTGCCCCAAAGTGAAAAAGCAAATGCTGCGGATCTACGATAAATACCAGGACGACGAGCGGCTCATGTTCCTCTCCCACACCATCGACCCCAAACGGGATTCTGTGGGCCGGCTGAGCACTTACGCCAGCAACCTGGGCGTGAGTCCCGATAAATGGCACTTCGTTACCGGCGACAAGGCGGAGATATATGGCATCGCCGAGGACTATATGAGCATCGCCCGGGAAGACCCCAACGCGCCCGGCGGTTTCGACCATAGCGGCTGGATACTGCTCATCGACGATCAGCGCCACATCCGCGCCTACTGTAATGGTACCCAGCCGGAGAAGGTAGATGAATTTATGAAGGATATTGATCAGTTGCTGAGCAGCATGTAGTTCACCGCGAAGGCGCGAAGAGCACTAAGGAAAGATAAACCTTCGCGTTCTTCGCGCCTTCGCGGTAAGATCATTTGCCCAGAGGCAGCATAAAGCCCGCACTCACCCCAAAGTTCCGGTTGCGCGCCCGTTCATCCATCACCGGGATGTCATACAGTTGAGTAAATCCGTGATGGTAGCGGGCATCCAGAAAGAGCTGGCCGAAGGAAGTGGCGAATGACAGCCCTCCGGCTACCGTTCCGGCCACCTCAAAGCGCTCGTAATTGATGGCGTCCAGGTCGATATCGGAATTTCCAACCTCAATATCCAGCAGCGCATTGGCCCGGGTGATGAGCTGTCCGTCCAGCGCATAGCCGAAGCTCGGGCCCGCCGCCAGATAGGCCTGGGTGCGGCCCTCTCCGAATTTGTATTTCATTAAAAGGGGCGCCTCCAGGTAATCGAAGCGCGAAATGGCCTCCACCCCCACAGGCACCGGGATGTCGAACAGGTCGACGGCAAAATCTTCCTCCACCCGAAAGCCTTTGCGGCTGTAGGCCAGTTCCGGCTGGAAGCTGAAGCCATAGCCCAGGGGAACTTCCAGAACGGCGCCGATGTTAAAGGCATCGATGCTTTTAAAATCGGGGGCCAGGGCGTCCAGCCCATCCGTGGCCCGGATGTCAGAAAGTTGATACCCGCCCCGCAGGCCGATGGAAACCTGGGCCTGAAGCGCAAATGCAGAAAAAATAAAAGCGAATAGTGCCATGCATTTCAGAGATACTCTCATGTGTTCTTTATCTTTAGTAATTCAATAAAGCCAGCCGCGCTGGCATTTAGCGCGGTTTATTAAATAAACAGACAGGAATATAACGCCGGCCCGTGCGTTAATAGGCGTTAAGCAGAAGTTAGCGGAGTATTAAAGTAAGAGGGGAAAAAGCAGGAATAGTGAAAAAGTGTTATCTCCTCGATTAGGAGCCAATCCAAAGCAAAAGCCAGAGCACAACAACTATGATCAACTGGAAGAAAATAAGCCAGCGCTACGCTTACCGTGGCTGGCGCCACATGATACAGAAGCAGTTTGAAATGCCGGACGGCCGCCATGTCGAGTTCGACGTGCTGGGCGCCGATACCTACGTGACCATCGCTGCCTTCACCGAAGAGCTGGAGGCCATCCTCATCCGGCAATTCCGCCCCGGCCCGGAAATGATACTGACCAGCTTCCCCGAAGGTTACGTCAGCCCCCTGGAATCTCCGGAGATGTCCGCCCGGCGCGAACTGCTGGAAGAGACCGGCTTCGAGGCAGAAACCGTCACTCTCCTCAAGGAGATCCGCAGCGCCTATTCCACCGAACGGCAGCTGTGCATGATCGCTACCGGCTGCCGAAAAGTGGCCAGCCAGGATCTGGACCAGAACGAGTTCATCGAAGTCTTCCGCCTGCCGCTGGCCTCCTTTCGCAAACTAATAAAAAACGCCGAGGACACCGGCTTCGCTAATATCGATGCCGGCTACCTGGCGTTGGAGTGGTTGGGGAAGTTGTGAATTGGTTGATTGCCGCTCGGCGGCTGTTGTCCGCCCAGCGGTTGGTTGGCCTAACCAATTACATCAACTACGGCTTGGCCGCCTCTTCCTTCAGATACTTATCAAACCAGC
>CAYVVK010000741.1:0-3428 GCA_964454855.1 uncultured Phaeodactylibacter sp.
CCCGTTGATTATTTTGACTGCCGACTGTCAACTATTTACTGCCGACTGCACTAGGGCGATCTCGCCGATGGCATACCGGAGGTAGCTTCCGAGCCGCCCTTCTTTCAGGAGGCGGAGCCTGATCTTTCTGAAAAATTTTGCCATATTTGATAGATCTTTCCTTACTTTTTGCCGGGATTTTTAAAGAAAAGAAAAAATGAATACTTACATCGCTCTCCTGCGTGGGATCAACGTCAGCGGCCAGAAAAAGATCAAAATGGCCGATCTGCGGAAACTGCTGAATGAAGCAGGGCTGGAAAAGCTGCAAACCTACATTCAGAGCGGCAACCTGGTATTCGGGCATTCCGGCGCCGAGCCGGAAGCCCTGGCCCGCAGGATCGAGCAGTCGATCCTGGAGCATTACGGTTTCGAAGTGCCTACTCTGGTGAAAACCCGGGCAGGCTTCGGATATTTGCTGCAGCACAATCCCTTCGCCGGAGATGGCAGGCGGGAGGAAAAGGGCCTGTACGTCACCTTCCTGTACGATAGCCCAAGTCCGGAGCAGGTGGAAACCCTGAAAAAACCGGATCTCAGCCCCGAGGAATACGTGATCGACGGGGATTACATCTTTCTCTATTTTCCCGACGGCTATGGCCGGGCGAAGATGAACAACAACTTTTTCGAAAGCAAGCTAAAGGTGAACGCCACCACCCGCAACTGGCGGACGGTGAATAAGCTCTATGAGATGGCGGGGATGTGAGTGAGAGGGATGGTTACATTGTTGGATTGTTATATTGTCACATTGTTAGATTGTTTGTGAAACCTGCACGGCGGTAGTGTTTGCCGGAAAAAGGCTTGACAAGCCTACCACCAATCAAATCGGTTCTAAGATTCTTTTGACACACTAAAACCTGATATCATGAAAAAAGCGTTCTTCTTTGCCATCGTGTTCCTTATTGCTGTCAGGGCGCAGGGAACGGCCAGCATTGACCTGCAAGTCAGCAACGGAGAGGCGGAGCAGGTGCTGGTATACCCCGTGCTGAACGGGAAATTCTTCTTCCGGGCCCGCTATTTTCAACCCATCGATGCCGACGGCAAAGCAAAAATTGAATTCGGCACCGATGCTCCGGGCTTCTGCTACCTTTTTGTGCAGGGCCTGGAATACGACAACCGGAGCTGGTCGGCCATTCAGTTATTTGTAGAACCTGGCGGCAAATACAGCGTAACACTGGACGCCAAGGCTCCCCGCCAATCCTTGTCCATAGAAGGCGGCAGGCCGGCAGAGCAGCGCTTCCTGAACAGCCGGGAGCGCTACTTCATTCAATACTCCGAAAATACAGCCCGCAGAACAGCGTGGTTATCTTTTGGAGAACCGGAGCGCATATACGATGAGATCGCTGCACAGATGGAAGCAGAGTTGAAAGCCCTCGGCAGCCTGCACCGGGCCGGAAAGCTGAGCGATACCTTTCTGGCCTACGCCCGCGAGGATGCCCGCCTGTTTTATTACACCACTTTTTCCTATCTGGTGAAAGCGGAGGGGATGGAATGGGATGGTTTCGAAAGCACCTTCAAGGCAGGATGGGAAAAGCCGGCGAATGAAATGCTGCAGGCGGCCGGCCCGCACAACAGATACAAGAGCAGCTCCATCTGGTACCGGGATCTGCTGGATTATAAAATGCGGCATCATATGTTGTCCAACCTGGCAGCGGTAAAGGAGGCCGTTTCGACATATGACAATCAACACAGCCTCGAGTGGGAGATGAGCAAGCAGGCGCTGTCGGAACCGGAACTGGAGATCCATGCGGCTCATTTGATCGCTGAGGCCACTGCCAAAAAGGACCTGAACGAAGAGGCTTTGCAGCTGTATCTGGCCTTCAAAGATCGTTTTCCCCAGTCTGGCCTCCTCCGGCCCCTTTCCGAACTGGCGGAGCCACAGCTGAAAGCCCTGGATGGGGAAGAGAAAGACCCGGAAGTCCGCATCCTGTCGGGCACCTATACTACCCTGGAGGACCTGGCCCTGCGGGCCTGGCAGGATGGAGCGGATATTGTGCTGCTCGACCTCTGGGCCACCTGGTGCGGGCCCTGCATACGGGAATTCCAGGAACTGGAAGCCCTGAAGGAATATGTACAAGCGCAGGAAGGAAAAATAGCAGTAGCATACCTGTCCATTGACCGGGAAAACAAAAGAGGGCAATGGGAAAGGCTCATCCACCATTACGAGCTGCGGGGCTACCACCTGCTGGTAAACCAACAACTGCGGGATGAACTGCATGCGGTTTTTGGTAAGAACGGCGGCTCGCTGGATGTACCCACCTACGCCATCCTCTCTAAAGAAGGGCAGGTGCTGCTCAAAGATGCGGCTCACCCGAGCCAGTGGGAGCAGCTGCGGGCGCAGCTGGAGGCGGCTTTGGTGGATAGAAAGTAAGCAGGCGGATTACTCAAACTACTTCGACAATAGTCCGTGCAATTAAGAAAACCCGTCAAGCTCTGATGGCTCCTAGATTTAGGGCCTTCTGAACTTTGGGATGATTTATATCAAACTCAGCCTCCGAGCTGAGTTGTGAGAAAAGCCAAGACACCAATCGGGTGTTGTATGCTTTTCTGACGAACGAGTTCATTGAATCAATGATTGGGCCCAACTTCATTTGGAGTTGTAGCAGGTTGACAGCAGCCAAGTTCATGTTAAAATGGAAGTCCAGAGCTTCCTTGTTACGAGCCTGGCAATGTGTCAAGCCACAAAACTGTTTGGCGCCACGGAACAGAAATTCGATTTTAAAGCGAAGCTGGTAATACCGCACGATCAACCGGGCAGGCAAGTGTATATCCGTGCAAGCCAATAAAACATACTTGTTTGTCTTGGTATTGAGCAGGAGCACCACCCGGAAGTTACGCTTGTAATGAGGCGAATTGAGCACTTGGGTATAAATTTCCAGGTAGGAATATTTTTCATCGGCACCCAAATAATTGCAATAAAAATAACCAAAAACAAAGTTAATGCTATCCATTTTAAAGTTTTGAGTAGTTTTTTCATTTGTTTAAATTGATGAGACGTGTGGGCTACCTGCTGTGCCGACGAATGGAGGCATGGAGAGGTAGCTGGTGTTTCTCACAATTTCAATCTGGCGGCTTCTAATTGATTTCCAATTCCTTGTCAAGCAGTTCCACCTTCAGCCAGATTTTGGCCTTCAGTGCTTCAAATACCTTTAGGAATGTTCCAATGGAGACATTTTTCGTGTTGTTCTCCAATTTTGAGATTTGAGATTTCTGAACCCCGATCAGCTCTCCTAACTCGGATTGGGTTAAGTTCCTGTCTTTTCGTACTTTTCTGATCAGATCTCCAATAATCTCGATCTTTAGTTCCAATTCATATTGTTCTCGTTCAGGTGTTCCTGGCCTTCCAATATATCTGGCCTTTACTTCTTCTAAGGTGTATTTTTTCATCCTTCTTG
>CAYVVK010000742.1:0-3425 GCA_964454855.1 uncultured Phaeodactylibacter sp.
CGCCCGCTCCGGAGATGTGATCTACCTTTGCAACCCCAACAACCCCACCGCCACTACCTGGCCGCCGGAGCGCATCCGCGGGTTTTGCGAAAGCCTGCTGCCCCGGCATACGGTTTTCGTCGATGAGGCTTACATCGAATACACCAGCCCGGGAATTGCGGGTTCCATGAGCCCGCTGCTGGAGCAATATCCCAATCTGATCATCAGCCGCACCTTTTCCAAGCTTTACGGCCTGGCGGGCAGCCGGGTGGGATACCTCCTGGCCCATCCAGACAGGGTCAAAAAGCTGGAGGAGCAGAATGCCGGCCTGCCTCTGAGGGTAAGCGCCAGCGCATTGATGGCCGCTTCCGCCAGCCTGAAAGACGAGGCTTTTGTCCGGCAGTGCCGGGAAAAGAACGAATCGGTAAAGCGCCACTTTATCCAGCAGCTCGATGCCTGGGGCGCGCCCTACACCGCTTCGGAAGTGAACTTCGTTTGGATGGATGCCCGTCCTTTCGGAGAGCAGTTGGGCGAAGCCCTCCGCAAAGAGAATATCCTCGTGGCCTCCGTGCCTACCGATCGCGGTGAGTGGTGCCGCATAACCATCGGCAAAGAGCAGGAGATGGCGCAGCTGCTGGCCTCGCTTAAAAAATGGATATAGAAAATCAATTCTTTCAATAAAATCACATCGACTATGAAGATCTTTATTTCTGTTTTGCTGGCCTTAATCACCTGCGGCATGTCCGTCACTCCCTCTTCCGAGATACAGGGCATCGAAAAGGCACTGAACTACTATCTGGAAGGAGAGAGCGCTGATGAAGTCGGCAAGGCCTTCCATCCTGCCGCGGAGCTCAAGTTCGTTCGCGATGGCAAGTATGAGGAGATCTCCGCCGAGGAATTCCTCAACCGCATACGGGGGAAGGAAAAGCCGCAGCGCATCACCCGCATCCGTTCCATACAGCACACCGGCAATGCCGCGAGCGCCTGCGTGGAGCAGGAGTACGAAACCCATAAGTATATCGACTACATCAACCTGTTGAAGGCCGACGGGGAGTGGAAGATCGTCAACAAGATCTTCGAGCGGGAAGCGAAGGGAGCCGCGCCTGGCCGGGCGGATAACTGATACCGGTATTTTGTATCTTTGGATATGGCCGAGGCACAAGACCTACAACTGCATTTCACCATGGTATTACTGACGGGCGTCTTTCTGACGTCCGCTCTGTTTTACCTGGTCCTCTTTTTCGGCTTCAGCCGGAAAGCGGCCTTTCTGTTCTTCAGCCTGTTCTGCCTGGGCTATGCCGGTAAGCTCATGTTTATTCCGGATCTCGAATTTTTTGAATTTGGGCTGAATGATCAGCAGGCGCGTTTTCTCCGCATACTGTTCTTCTACAGCGGAGCCCATGGCCTGCTGGGCTTTCTGTTGTATGAGTTTTCCTTTCCCCGAAGAAAAGCCTTTCTTCTGGGGTTCTTTCTGCTTTCTGTTGTCAATTATTTTCTAATGCTGCCGTATGCCATCCTTTATCTGCCGCTGGCTTTTGTTGTCGCTGCGTACGGCTGGCGGCAACAAATGGAGGGCAGTGGGCTGGCTTTAGTGGGCCTGCTTGGCCTGAGCCTGATGATGTATCTCGACCACGAACAGGACCTGCTTACGCTGGGCTACTTTTTCGGCCTGGTGTTTTTCATCGTCTGCATGACGCTCTCCGTAGGGCAGCAGGTGGCCCAGCAGGTGAAGCTGCGGCAGGAAGCCTTGTTGCGCTCCGCCAGCCTGGAAAACCAGATGCTGAAGAAGAGCATTCAGCCTCACTTCATTTTCAACTCTCTGGCCTCCCTGCAGGAGCTGATCGAGCGCGACCCCGCCCGTGCCTCCCGCTTTGTGGATAGCCTGGCGGAGGAATTTCGCACGGTTACCAAAATACTGGGCCAGCCGCTGATCTCCATCGATGATGAGATACAGATGTGCCGCACCCACCTCGATATCATGGAGTTTCGAAAGGATGCCTGCTACCACTTCCAGGTTGAAGGCATAGAAGGGACGGAGCGTGTACCGCCGGCTTTATTTCATACCCTTACGGAAAATGCGCTTACCCATGGCTATGCCCACCGGAAAACGGGCCGTATCTGCCTGTCCAAAAAGCAGTTGCCCGGCGCCGTACAGTATCGTTTCTTCAACGATGGAGAATGTGAAATGCTTGCTGCGGCGGAAAATGCCAAAGGCACAGGCCTGAGATACGTCGAGACGCGCCTGGAAGAACATTATCCGGGCCGCTGGCAGGCCCGTTCCGGCAAAGTGGAAGGCGGCTGGGAGGTCCTTATTACCATTCAAAATGAGTCGTCATGAGAATATTGGCCGTAGAGGATGAGCACCTGATCGCGCAGCGCATAGAGCGCCTTTGCCGGGAAATACTGGGCGCTCGCCTGAGCGCTATTGCCGTTCAGCCCAGCCTGGAGAGTGCCCGGGCCTTTCTGAAAGAACACCCCACCGACCTGCTGCTGCTCGACCTCAACCTCAACGGCAGGGACGGTTTCGAACTG
This sequence comes from uncultured Phaeodactylibacter sp., assembly GCA_964454855.1. Lineage (GTDB taxonomy): Bacteria > Bacteroidota > Bacteroidia > Chitinophagales > Saprospiraceae > CAYVVK01. Next base: position 2,512 of record CAYVVK010000742.1, read on the forward strand.
TTGGAGGAGGCCGTTGCCGGTGCTTTCCACACCATCATCATTTCCGCCTGTACGGATCAGGCCATTCATGCCTTTGAATACGGCGTGCTGGACTTTATTCCCAAACCCTTTAGTAAAGAACGGCTGGAGGCGGCCTTCCAGCGCTACGAAAATGCCCAGTACCGGGCTGCTCAGCCCGTAAAATATCTGGCCACCCGCCATCAGCAGCGCCTGCAGCTGCACGAGGTGGAAGAAGTGCTTTACATCCGGGCTGCGGATCACTATGCGGAATTGTGCCTGCGCGGCGGCGGCACGAAATTGCACGACAAGCCCCTGAACCAGCTCATCAAGCTCTTGCCGCCCCAATTCGGCCGCATCCATAAATCCTATATTGCCAATATGGACGAGGCGCTGGTGCTGCACAGCCAGGCAGGCGGGCGTTACCATCTGGAAATGAGCGATGGCGCACGCATTCCGGTAAGCCGTTCGAAGTATCCGGAGATCCGGCAGCAGTTCGTTTGAAGGAAGAGGCCATTTTGCGATATTGTAGTAATTGATCAACGCTTCCGCCACGTTAAAGGCAGGAGTAAGTACGGTGAGCCTGATGTTTTTGGGCAACGCATGCACCAGGGCCCTGGTGGTGGTGCCCGAGCCGATGATGATGGACTTATTTTCCTGTATCTTCTGTACCGCCAGGGCGGCGATCCGGGCCTTTTCCTCCGGGTGGGCCGGTTTCCCTTCGGCAGGGGGCTGCCATTGGCATAAGTAGAAACGCAAGCCGCGCTGCCGTGCGAGCGATGAAGCAATCCTTTTTCTTTTGCTTATTTTCTTTTTTGCTATATTAAACGAACGTAAAAGAATAATATGGATAGAAAAAAGAGTGTAAACGAAATAAAGCAAAAGGACAAAGTCTGGGATGTGGCGGTGATCGGAGG
>CAYVVK010000743.1:0-3424 GCA_964454855.1 uncultured Phaeodactylibacter sp.
TACTCCAGCCGCGAGCATGCCACCAATGTAGGCACCATGTTTCGCAGTAAAGAAAATGCCCTGATGCCGAACTGGCTGCATCTGCCGGTAGGCTATCACGGCCGCGCTTCCTCCATCATCGTTTCCGGCACTCCGGTGCGGCGCCCCCGGGGCCAGCAAATGCCGGAAGGAGCGAGCCGCCCCAAGTTCGGCCCTTCCCGCCTGCTTGACTTTGAACTGGAAATGGCTTTCATCATAGGGCGCAATACCCAACTGGGCACCTCCATCCCGGTGGATCTTGCCGAGGATTATATTTTCGGCATGGTATTGTTCAATGACTGGTCGGCAAGAGATATACAAAAGTGGGAATACGTGCCGCTGGGCCCCTTTCTGGGCAAGAGTTTCGCCTCCACGGTATCGCCCTGGGTGGTCACCCTCGATGCCCTTGAGCCATTCCGCGTGGCGGGCCCCGAGCAAGACCCTGCCCCCCTGCCTTATTTGCAATCGGAAGGCAAGAAGAGCTATGACATCCGGCTCGAAGCGGAAATACGGCCAGAAGAAGGCCCCGGAAAAGTGGTGTGCCAGTCCAACTTTAAATATCTGTACTGGAACATGAGCCAGCAGCTGGCGCATCACACCATTAACGGATGTAACGTCCGCATTGGAGACATGATGGCCTCCGGCACCATAAGCGGCCCTTCGGCGGAATCCTACGGCTCTATGCTGGAAATATCCTGGCGGGGCACCAAGCCTGTGCCCATGCCCGATGGCAGTGAGCGGAAGTTCCTGCTCGACGGCGATACGGCCATCCTGCGGGGATGGTGTGAAAAAGAGGGCCTGCGCATTGGCTTCGGCGAGGCCAGCGGCAAAATACTACCTGCCCTGAAATAAAAAATGCCCTTATGTTACGGATCAGTACTTTAGCGCTGTTCTTTTTCTTATCGCTGCCGCCGGCTCATGCCCAATCTGCTTATCAGCGCGCAGTCAACACCCTGGCCAACGACCCTGCCTTTGCACATGGCAGCCTCAGCCTCAGCGTCATCGAGGTGCAGAGCGGAAAGTTGCTCGCCAGCCATGATCCCGAACGCAGTGTCAGCCCGGCCTCCAACCTGAAGGTACTGGCCACCGCCAGTGCACTGGCCCTGCTCGGCCCGGATTACCGCTTCCGCACCAGCCTGGAATACGACGGTGTTCTGGAGAATGACGGCCGGCTCGCCGGCAACCTCTACCTCAAAGGTTACGGCGACCCTACCCTGGGCTCTCCCCTGCAGGAGGGCGCTACGGACTTTGAATCCCTGCTGGAGCGCCTGCGTATGGCCGTGCAGCAGGCAGGTATCCGTAGCATCGACGGACAGGTAGTAGGTGATGCTTCGGCCTTTGGTTCCGATGCCTATATCCGCACCTGGCAGTGGGAAGATATGGGCAATTATTACGCCGCCGGCGCCTGGTCGCTCAATATTCATGAAAATTTTCACTACCTCCATTTTCAGCAAACTGCTCAGCTGGGCGCTCAGCCCCCCATCATTGGCATCGACCCTGAAATACCCGGCCTGCAATTCACCAATGAACTAACCTCTGCCGGCCGCGGCACCGGCGATAACGCCTACATTTTCGGCGCGCCTTACCAATTCGACCGCTACGTACGGGGCAGCATTCCCATAGGGAGCGATAATTTCACCATCAAAGGCTCTATTCCCGACCCGCCCCTGCTGGCTGCCCAGTATCTGCGGCAACGGCTCCTTACCCTGGGCATAACCTCCGGCGGGGCCTCTGCCCTGACAAACCAAACCTCCGCCGGCCAAAGGACTGTGCTTTATACCCACTATTCCCCTCCCTTATATCAGATCGTGGAGCGTACAAATATGGAAAGCGTCAACCTCTTCTGCGAGCTAATGGTTAAAACCATAGGCTGGGAGAAGGAAAAATCAGGAGGCACGGAAACCGGGCTGGAAGTGATCAAGGACTACTGGAAGGGTAAAGGCCTGGAATGGGAAGGCGTGCACCTGCGGGACGGCAGCGGCCTTTCCGAAGCCAATACGGTAACAAGCCTCTTCATGGCCCGCCTGCTGCGGCTCATGGCCCGGCAGGAAGGCCAGGTGTTCCAGCCTTTCTATGCTTCCCTGCCTGTAGCCGGCCGCTCCGGCTCATTAAAGAACAGGCTGAAGGGAACGGCTGCCGAAGGGCGCCTGCGGGCCAAAAGCGGCACCCTCGAGCGGGTGCGCGCCTACTCGGGCTACGCCACCACCCGCAACGGCCAGTTACTCGCATTTTCTGTTATCGCCAATAATTATGAAGGCTCCGGCGGCTCCATGCGGCAAAAACTGGAACGTTTTATGCTGGAGTTGTGCAAAAACTGAATGCCCACAATTTTGTGAGCTGATTCTGCATTTGAATACAGGCTTGCAGAAAGTTTGGATTTAAAAACTAAAAACTTTCCGGCTATCGGTATACCTTTACTACAAATTGAGAGTATGGAGTTGCAAAGACTGCCCCACATATTGCTGATATTCCTTCTATTTACCGCCTGGTCCTGTCAGAGTGATGGCAATAGTGCCGGCAACGGTAATGCTCAGGACGTGCACCAGGATTCTGCCCTCGGCCAGGAAAATGGCATGCCCGACACGCCCGCTCCCCGAAAAGGCAACTATCCGGGTATTGCCGAAGATTACGAGAACACCAACCGCGTGATCTGGCAGAAACCGGATATGGTCATCGACCTGCTCGGCGACCTTGACAACAAAACCATTGCCGATATAGGCGCCGGCACCGGCTTCTTTGCCCTGCGCCTGGCTCCTAAGGCCAAAAAAGTGATCGCCATCGACATCGACCCCCGTTTTATCAACTATCTGGATAGCGTGAAAGTGCTGGAGTTGCCGGAGTCTATGCAGTCGAACCTGGAAACGCGCCTTGCCCGGCCCAACGACCCCATGCTGCAGCCCGAAGAGGCCGACCTGGTGATGATCGTCAATACTTTCATGTACATCAAGGACAAAGTGGAGTACCTGGAGATCCTGAAACGCGGAATTTCCGATGGCGGCAGGCTGCTCATTATCGACTTCAAAAAGAAGCGCACACCACTTGGCCCACCTTCCGAGATACGCACTCCCCTTTACGAAGTAGAGGAGAAGTTATACGAAGCCGGCTACAGGAACGTCACCACCAACGATACGGCCCTGGACTATCAGTATATCATCACTGCTGAGAAGTAAAGGTTTGATAGCCCCAGTTCAGCAGGGCGGCCAGGGCCACCAGGATAAGCAGGAGCAGAACGACACCACCTATCACACCCCACTTCTGGGAGCTTCCGGCCGCCGCCGCGGAGGGTTTCTTCCTTACTTTTTCTTCCAGCTGCCTGTAGGCCTTATTCAGGTGTTCGGCATACTCCTTTTCGCAATCGATACGGCGGGCATAGCGAATGATGCCGATGGCCAGGGCGGGGTCCTCA
>CAYVVK010000744.1:0-612 GCA_964454855.1 uncultured Phaeodactylibacter sp.
ATACGGAGGCCGCCGAGATCCGCTACGGCCGCGTACCCGAGGTGCAACAGCAGCTGGAAGAGTACACGGAGCGCCTGAAGGAAATGCAGTCTGATTCCAAGTTGCTGGTCAAAGAAGAAGTAGACGCGGAGGACATCGCCGAGATCGTCAGCCGCTGGACGGGCATTCCCATTACACGCATGCTGCAGAGCGAGCGCGAAAAACTGCTTCACCTGGAAGACGAACTGCACAAGCGCGTCGTCGGCCAGGACGAGGGCGTAGAGGCCGTGGCCGACGCCATCCGCCGTAGCCGCACCGGCCTGTCGAATGTGAAACGCCCGGTCGGTTCCTTCCTTTTTATGGGCACCACCGGCGTAGGTAAGACTGAGCTGGCCAAAGCGCTGGCCGAATACCTCTTCAACGATGAGAACCTCATGACCCGCATCGATATGAGTGAGTACCAGGAACGCCACGCCGTAAGCCGGCTGGTCGGTGCTCCTCCCGGATACGTGGGCTACGATGAAGGAGGACAACTGACGGAAGCGGTGCGCCGCAAGCCGTACAGCGTGATCCTGCTGGATGAGATCGAAAAGGCACATCCCGATGTGTTCAATATCCTCCTGCAGGTACTGG
>CAYVVK010000744.1:622-3416 GCA_964454855.1 uncultured Phaeodactylibacter sp.
GACTGACAACAAGGGCCGGGTCGCCGATTTCAAGAACACCATCATCATCATGACCTCCAATATCGGCTCCGGCATCATCCGCGAGAACTTTGCGAACATGGTGCCCGGAGAAGAAGAGGAAGTGATCGACAATACCCGCGATCAGGTGTTCGAGTTGCTCAAGCAATCCGTACGCCCGGAATTCCTCAACCGGATCGATGAAGTGATCATGTTCCGTCCGCTGTCGCGCGAAGACATTCGCGAGATCGTCGAACTGCAGCTACAGGAGCTCAGGGAAACCCTGGCTCAGCAGGACATTCAGCTGGCCATTGCGCCGCAGGCCATGGAGTGGCTGGCCGAAGAAGGCTACCATCCTGAGTTTGGCGCCCGTCCGCTGAAGCGCGTGATCCAGAAACGCGTGCTCAACGAGCTGTCCAGGCAGATGCTGCAAAATAAAGTACAACCTGGCAGCGCCATCGTGTTGGATGTATTCGACGGTAAAGTGGTCTTCCGGCAGCCGATCAAAGAGGAAACGGTGGCTTCCTGAAAATAGCTACCGAGGGAGGCAGAACAGGCCATTTCCAACCCTTTCGGGGGGAGATGGCCTGTTTTTTTTTGGGGTAGGGAGGAAAATTGGAAAATTGTCATGAAATTTTATTTGGAAATTCTTATTATGAGGCGCTCTAAATTTCGAGCCATTTCAGAAAAGAATACTCATCATGATAGAACCTTGGAAACTGATATACGAGGAGTGGAACCCCGGGGAGGAAAAGCTCCGGGAAGCCCTGTGTACGCTGGGCAATGGCTACTTCGCCACCCGGGGCGCCGCCGAAGAATCTAATGCCTGCGACATTCATTATCCCGGCACTTACCTGAGTGGTGGCTACAACCGCCTGGAGTCGGAGATCTCCGGCAGGATAATCGAAAATGAAGACCTGGTCAACTGGCCCAACTGGCTGCCGCTGAACCTGCGCATTGGAGGGGGTAAATGGCTGAACCTGCAGGAGATGGAGGTCAAAGCATTCCGGCAGGAACTCGATTTCTGCAATGGCATACTGAGCCGTGAGATCACCTTCCTGGATGAACAGAACAGAGAAACGAAATTGTCTGCCCGCCGCATTGTAAGCATGTACGACAAGAATCTGGCCGCCATTGAATGGGCCCTGGAGGCGCAGAACTGGTCGGGGGAGGTCGAAGTGAGGTCTGCCCTGGATGCAGGCGTGAAAAATGCCGGGGTGGAGCGCTACAAACAACTTAACAGCCTGCACCTCGACTTCCTGGAATCCGGCCGCATCGGCGAAGAAGGTATTTATGTACTGGTGCGTACCAACCAGTCGCACATCAGAATGGCCCAGGCTGCCCGCTTGCGGGCCTTCAATACGAAGGGAGACCTTCCCCTTGTTTTTAACAGGACAACCCACGAAGAAGATAAATGTATAGCTCAGCATCTGACTTTCAGGCTGGAGCAACACCATCCCGTGAAGATAGAAAAGGTGGTGGCGCTGTTCACGTCCCGCGACCGGGCGATCACGGAACCACTGCTGGAGGCCAGCCAGAAAATACAACGGACGAAATCTTTTGAATACATCCAAGAAAAACACCAGCAGGCCTGGGAACGCCTGTGGAGGCGCTCTGACCTGGAACTTACCGATGGGCCGGAAGCACAGGGCGTCATCCGCTTTCATATTTTTCATCTGCTTCAGACCGCTTCCGCCCATACCATTGACATGGACATCGGGATCCCCGCACGGGGCTGGCACGGGGAAGCTTACCGTGGGCACATCTTCTGGGATGAGCTGTTCATCTTCCCCTTTCTCAACTACCGTATCCCCGACCTGACGCGCGCCCTGCTCATGTACCGCTACCGGCGGCTGAACGAAGCACGGTACCTGGCCCGGGAGGCCGGCCTGGAGGGGGCGATGTATCCCTGGCAGAGTGGCAGCAACGGCAGAGAAGAAAGCCAGCAGATCCACCTCAACCCCCAATCAGGACGGTGGATCCCCGACAACACGCATTTACAGCGGCACATCAGCCTGGCCATTGCCTATAATGTGTGGCAGTATTACCAGGTCACGGACGATATGGAGTTTCTAAATTTCAACGGCGCGGAGATGATCCTGGAGATCACCCGCTTCTTCGTCAGCATCACCTCTTTCAATGAGGAGAAAGGCCGATATGAGATCAGAGGCGTGGTGGGCCCCGATGAATACCACACCCGCTATCCGGATTCCGATGAGCCCGGCCTGAACAACAACGCCTATACCAATTTCATGGTGGTCTGGCTGCTGCGGTGCACCCTGGAGGTAGTAGATCGCCTGGACGATGAGCGCAAAGCGGAACTATTCGACAAGCTGGAGATCCCCAATGACGAATACGTACGCTGGGATACCATCAGCCGAAGGATGTACATCCCCTTTCTGGACAACGGCCTCATCAGCCAGTTCGAAGGTTATGATTCCCTCAAAGAACTGGACTGGGAGCACTACCATAAAAAGTACGGTGAGGATATACGCCTCGACCGCATCCTGGAAAAAGAAGGAGATTCCACCAACAACTACAAGGCCAGCAAACAGGCGGATGTGCTGATGCTTTTCTACCTCTTTTCCTCGGAGGAACTGAAGGAAATATTCGGCCGGCTCGGCTACTCTTCCTTCGACCCGTCATCCATCTCCGAACACATCAAATACTACGAGAAGCGCACGGCGCACGGCTCCACCCTCAGCCGCATTGTCTATTCCTGGGTGTGGTCGCGCGCCAACCGGGAAAAATCATGGTATAATTTTGAGGCCGCCCTCATGAGTGACATCAAGGACGT
>CAYVVK010000745.1:0-3414 GCA_964454855.1 uncultured Phaeodactylibacter sp.
TGATTCCGAATTCCGGGATCACGTAAAAGCCCAGCAGAAACGTGGCGATGATGCCGCCCAGGGTGGAAATGGCGTACACATTGCCGGCGCTGTTCCCGGCTCCCTTTACTTCCTGGGTAAGCAGGTTGATGATCAGTGGTGAAACCATACCCATGAGCAGCAGCGGAGGCACCATGAATATCAGAAGGGATACCATAGCCCCGCCCTGTAGCCCGAAGGACAAGGTATTACCCATGATCCACTTGCTGGTGAAGGGCATGAAAAAAAGAAAAATGGCGGCTCCGAGCAGTACGTAGTACAATACATTCAGGTTATCGGGAAACCTCCTGGAGGTGATGCCGCCCAGGAAGTAGCCGCTCATCAGGCCGCCCAGGGTAAGGCCAAGGGCCGCCGCCCAGACGTAGAGGGAAGTACCGAAATAAGGCGCCAGCAGTTTGGCGCCCATCAGTTCGGCCGACATGACCGAAGCTCCTTCGATGAAGGATAAAAAGTAGAGGTATCTGACGTTCACTTTGGGTGGAATTTTTAGCAGGGTTTCTTCTCAATAAGGCCTTAAGGTAATCACTATAAGGTAATTTTGGAAAATTCTTTCCCCAAAGTATATTATTTCAGCACCCATATCCCAGCCCGGTTCTTATTCCTTCAACTCCAGTATCTGCCGGATCATCTGATGGGTGAAGCCCCACTCGTTGTCATACCAGGCCATGACCTTCAGCAGGTCGCCGTCCACCACGCGCGTCATGCCCAGGTCCACTACCGCGGCATGCGGGCTCTGCACGATATCGGAAGAAACAATGGGGTCGGAAGAAACGGCCAGGATGTTCTTGTAGCGGTCCGTTTCCGCCTCTTCTTCCAGCACTTTATTTACCTCATCTACGGTTACTTGGCGCTCCATGAGGAAGGTGAGGTCGGAGACCGAACCCACGGGAACCGGCGTGCGGATGGCCACGCCATCGAATTTCCCGGAATACTGGGGCAGGGTTTTGGTGGTGGCGATGGCCGCGCCGGTGGAGGTGGGTACCAGGTTGGCGGCAGCGGCGCGCCCCAGGCGGGGATCTTTTTTGGAAGGGCCATCCACCAGGCCCTGAGAGGCCGTGTAGGCGTGCACCGTGGTCATGATGGCCTTTTTGATGCCGATGCGGCGGCCTAGTATTTCCACTACCGGGCTGATGTTATTCGTGGTGCAGCTGGCGCAGGAAAAGACCTTGGTTTTTCCCTCTTTGGTATTGACGCCGTGCACCACGGTGGGGGTATCCTTACTTTTGGTTGGGGCGGAGATGACTACGGTTTTGGCGCCGGCGGAGATGTGCTTTTCGGCATCTTCGCGTTTGGTGAAGGCGCCGGTGCTTTCTATCACCACCTCCACATCATGGGCTTTCCAGGGCAGTGCGGCAGGATCCCGCTCCATGCTGTAGGAGATGCGGTGGCCATCTACCGTGAGTTGGCCCTCAGCTGCCTCTACCTTCTTATTGTACTTTCCGTATACGGAATCATAGCGCAGCAGATAGGCGATGTTTTCGGCTGGTACGATGTCATTTACGGCAACGAGCTCCAGGCCCGGGGTTTCCATAATTACTTTCAGGGCGGCTCTGCCAATGCGGCCCATTCCATTGATGGCGATCTTCATATCTACATTTTTGTTTTAGGGTGAAATGTAGAATATAAGGAATTTAAGGCTACCAGTCCAGGATACAGGCCAGTTTCCCGGGCCTTGCCGAAATCGCAAATGCCCGTAAACAAAACTGCCCTACTCCCCCTCATTCAACTCCCTGCACCAGGCCAGCACTTCCGGATAAAAGGCCTCGATCTTTTGCCCCGGTTTGTCCTTGTACAATTCCAGCAGTTTCTTATTGAATTCCGGGAAGCGCAGGAAGCCGCGCCCTTTGGCAATAAGGCGTTCCGTCCAGTAAGTCCGGAAGCCGCTCCTTCGGGCGAAGGCCTCGAGCTCCGGCAGAAAAGGCTCGATGCTGTTCTCGTCAAACCAGCCCAGGCGGTGGTAGGTGCCGCCATTCACGATACTGTCGCCCTGGAAGACAAAGGCGCAGCTGTTCATTTTCAGGTCCGCATACATGCCTTTTTGCAGGAGTTCGTCTATCCTGCTCACTACAGCCTCCTCCCGGTAGGGCCCAAAATGGGCCATTACCTCCTGATAGTAGGCTGTTTCATGCTCCACCAGGTTGGAGTCGGCTATTCCCGTAGGGGTGAGTGCGAAGATGATATGCAGCAGTTCCTGCACCTCAGGCACCTCTACTGACCATTTTCCCCGCCGGGCCTCGATGTATTCATCGGTGAAAATAGCGGGTTTGATAAAGGGGACGCCCCGGATCTCCGTCAGTGCGTAGGCAGAATCCTGCAGGAGGATGTAAAAGCGATGGCTGTCGCCGGGATTAACGGCGTACCGAATGGTGTCGGTATCGGTATAAAAGGCCACAGGTACATCGGAAGTGCGGCAGGGCACTGTCAGCACATCCGGGCTGGCCTCCGGCACGATACGCCAGGCCTGGCGCAGGAACTCCTCCCCCATTCGTATGTCTGCCAGCCGGCTGCCGGACTGAATGACAGGTAATCCTTTGTAGGTTTGAGCAGTGAGAAAAAAAGGAAACACCAAAAGAACGAAGGTGATAAAGTGTCGCATGAGCCAGTTTTTTAAGGTAAATATGGCCAGGCTCAGGCCTTTTCCTCCTGGCCTTTTATCAGTTGGCAGGCCTGGGATAGCCAGGCCCCGTTTTTTATTAGCCGCGTCGGTGTGCCGGGCGCCCGGCACCGAGAAATCTGTGGCATCCCGAAAAAATGGGTACATCGCATATTCTTGCATGCCACACAGACAGGAGCTTTGCCCCCAGGCAGGTTCCTGTCTCCCTGTTTAAACCCTCAATTATGAATTTCTACGAACTGATCCGCCGGGGAGAACACGCCAGGCCTAGCCCGGTAAGTTTTTTATCAATATATTTGGCACCAACCTACACCTAAAAAAGAACGAACTCCATGAAAGTCCACCCACAGGCCGGCAAAGCTCCGGCACCAGATCAACTCATCCACATCCCCCGCCTCATTACCGCTTACTTTACAGAGCAGCCCGACCCTTCGGTGCGCGAACAACGCGTCTCTTTCGGCACCTCCGGCCACCGGGGCTCCTCGCTGAAGCACGCCTTCAACGAAGCCCACATCCTGGCCACCACACAGGCCATCTGCCTGTACCGCCGCAAGGAAGGCATCGACGGCCCCGTGTTCATGGGCATCGATACGCATGCCCTGTCCGAGCCGGCGCAGGCCACGGCCCTCGAGGTACTGGCCGCCAATGAGGTGTCCACCATGATCGCCGCCAATAACGAATACACTCCTACCCCGGCGGTCAGCCAGGCCATCCTGGCCTACAACCGCGGCCGCAGCCGGGGGCTGGCCGATGGTATCGTG
>CAYVVK010000746.1:0-795 GCA_964454855.1 uncultured Phaeodactylibacter sp.
CCCCTGCTCATCGCCGGCAGTACCTGGCCGGAAGACGAGGCCCGCCTGCTGCCCTTCGTCAATGAATCGCTGCCCCGAGGCTGGAAGGCCATCATCGCCCCTCATCAGGTGGATGAAGGGCACGTGGCGGGTATTGTAAAAAAGCTGAAACTGCCCACCCTTCGTTATTCGCGGCTGCAAGGCGGCCCGCCCACCGACGCCCGAGTACTCGTCATCGATAATGTAGGCATGCTTTCCGCCCTGTACCAGTACGGGGACATCGCCTACATCGGTGGCGCTTTTGGCACCGGCCTGCACAATACCCTGGAACCCATCGCTTTTGGCCTGCCGGTGCTCTTCGGCCCTCGCTACGAAAAATTTGAGGAAGCGCGCTATCTGGTGCGGGAAGGAGGCGGGTTCACCGTAAACAGTACGGAAGATATCCGGCGGCAGTTTGAGCAGTTGCAGAAAGCCGAGGCCTGCCGGGAAGCCTCCCGGGTAGCGCGGAATTACTTACTGGCAAACAAAGGAGCGAGCCAGAAGGCCAGTTCCTACATCCAGCAGCTACTAAAATATTATTGAGGCGCTGCCTGCCCGGTTTTATTATATTTGTACCGCAGGCCGCTAAACCAACCGGCAGGCGGATTGTTTTTCAGATCATGCTAATCCAAACGGCAAAATGACAAAAGCCTCGCAAGCCTTCGAAGCCTTCCCGCACCAGAACATACTCATCGTCGGCGATGTGATGACCGACCGCTACCTCAATGGCAGGGTGGACCGCATTTCTCCGGAAGCGCCGGTGCCGGTCGTCCTGGA
>CAYVVK010000746.1:805-3409 GCA_964454855.1 uncultured Phaeodactylibacter sp.
CGTCCACCTTCATTCCAGTGACAACCGCCTGGGGGGCGCCGGCAACGTCGCCCTGAACCTGCAGGCGCTGGGCGCCACGCCTTATCTTTGCAGTGTGATCGGCCGGGATGAGAACGGCCGCCGCCTGCTGGGGCTGCTGCCGGAACAACAAATGTCCACTAAGGGTATCGTGCAATCCGCCGAGCGCATCACCACGGTAAAGACCCGGGTCATTGCCAACAGCCAGCACCTGCTCAGGGTAGACGATGAAAACACCCACCCCCTGTCGGCCAACGAGGCCGGACTGCTGCTGGCCAGCATCCGGGATATCCTCGACAACAGAGAGATCCACGCCATTTTGTTCCAGGATTACAACAAGGGCGTATTGTCATACCAGTTGATCCGCGAGGTGATCCTCGAAGCCATCAAGCGGGATATTCCCACCGCTGTAGACCCCAAGTTCGATAATTTCTGGGCTTACAAGCACGTCACCCTCTTCAAGCCCAACCTGAAAGAAATTCAAAGCCAGCTGCCCTTTCGCGTGGAGGCGGAAAAGGCCTCCCTCGACAAGGCCCGCGAATACCTGCACGATAAGCTCGGTAACCTCTATACGCTGATCACGCTTTCCGACAAAGGGCTGTACTACGAAGGCAACGGCACGAGTGCGGTCCTGGGCACCCACCCCCGCGCCATCGCCGATGTCTGCGGCGCCGGCGATACGGTATTCGCCATCGCTGGCCTGGGCCTCTCTCTGGGCATGGACATCGCCGATATTGCCCTGCTGGCCAACCTGGCCGGCGGGCAGGTCTGCGAAAAGGTGGGCGTAGTGCCGGTGGATAAGGTGCAGCTGGAAACGGAGTTTCGTTTTTTTCAGAAGAATGGGACGCTGATGCCGTGAGGGGGGGAGTGGGCCTCTGTGGAATACTCGCTTCGCGAATTCCACAGGGTGAACAGTGGGCAGTTTAGCAGTGGGCAGTAGCTTCGGCGACGGCTGTGGCGAAGCTGTCTACCAGGCCACAGGCTATATTGGTAAGCCAGCTGACCAGGCCGCTCCTTCAGCTTTCTGGAATGGGAACCCTATTCCCTATATTGGCCTTTTGAAAGAGGATATGTCACCTTTTTCAATGACTGGACGGAAACAATACAACAATGCGATCTGCCACAAAACGCCTGGAATAAGGCGCTTGAGGCCCTGTTTTCGAAGCAGGATGGGTATGCTAATGTCGTCCGGCACTCACTTTACACTCGGCCTACTATGAACAGAACATCTACCTGGCTTTTTTTTCTTTTTTTCTTTATCTCTTTTTTGCCTGCTCAGGCGCAGGTTTTCTGGCAGGAAGATTTTGCCGGTGGGGCCATACCCCCCGGCTGGCTCAATGAAGATGCTTCCGGAAATAATGTGCGCTGGGAAGCCTGCCCCGGCCCTGAAGATTGTGAATTGCAAAACCTGCCTTCCCTTTTTCCCGTACTCAACCATTTCAACTCCCGCACCGCGGGAAATGGCTTCGCCTTCGTCAATTCGGATGCGGCGGGAGAACTGGGCGGGCAGGGGCACCTCAGCCGGCTCCGCTCCACTCCTGTTGACTGTTCGGCTTATGACAAGGTTTTTATTCAATTTCAAACGGCCATCGCCACCGCCAGCAAAGCCCCGGCCGGCAATGCCATACTCCGGGTTCGGGCGGGCGGAGAAGAGGAAGTGTTCACACTCTTCCCCACCCTGGAAGTGGCCGGGGAGCAGCAGGTAGCGCCCATTGAAAACCTGGCGGGCGGGCGGCCTTACTTCGTAAGCCTGGACATCAGCAGCCTGGCCGCTGGTGCAGATGACGTCATACTGGAATGGGAGTGGTGCGGCAATTTCGAATTCGCCTGGATCATAGATGACATCCTGCTGAGCAGCGAGCACCCCGCCCGGCCCGAAAATGCCGTCTGGTTTGAACCCTTCTCCGGAGGGCCCGGTGAATGGGTATCCAACGCCCTTTTAAATCCCGGCTTTAACTGGCAGTGGCGGCCCGGAGGCGATGTCAGCCAGGCCTTTTCCCTGCGGCGCCTGGGCAGAGACGGCTTTATTCACTCCGAGACCGGAAACGATGGCGCCATGACGTTCAATGCCGATTTCTACAATACCGATGGCGAGGCGCCCCCCATCGGCTTTATCCCCGAATATTTTATCTGTGAGCTGATCTCTCCGGATATCGACCTTTCTGCCGTGGACGAACCCCTGGCCCTGCAATTCAGCCAGCTGGCCTGGCTCGGCAACCTGGCGCCCGGCGCTCCTCCCAACGAAGCAGGAGCCGGCTTCATCACCTCCTTTTCCTACAGTACCGACGGCGGAGAGACCTGGAGCTTTCCCATCGACGCCAACCCCTACCAGCCACCGGCCACCAGTTCCAATTTCGCCTCCATCCCGCCAGCGAGCAGCCAAGCCTATTTTGTGCTGCCGGATGTGCAGGGCAGCAGCCAGTTCAAACTCAAGTTCACCTGGGCGGGCGACTTCTATTTCTGGGCCCTGGATGACATCGCCCTGCTGGTGCGCCCCGAACAGGACATGCGCGCCAACCGCAACTTCTTTGCCCTGCCGCCCAATGCCATTACCCCGGCCTGCCAGGCCCGCGATGTCCGGCTGCT
>CAYVVK010000747.1:0-3408 GCA_964454855.1 uncultured Phaeodactylibacter sp.
GAAGGCGTAGTCGAAGCGCTCCGGCCCCAGCACGTACTCGCGCAGGAGCAGCAGGGCGATGGCCGGCTTGAAGTACACCACATCGCTGAAACCGCGGTTGATGTCGCGGGGCGGGCGCATCACCGGGCCGAGATCGGCATCCATAAAACGCCGCATCATGGCCTGCGGATTGGAGATGTAGGACTGATAATCGGCGCCTTCGAAGGCCTTAGCGGCATAGTAACCCATGAAGGTCACGAAGCTTTCGTCCATCCAGGCGTGCCGCCGTTCGTTGCTGCCTACGATCATGGGGAACCAGTTGTGCGCCACCTCGTGGTCGAGCGTTACCCACAGGGCATTGCCGCTGCGGGCGTAGCCAGTGAAGTGCAGGCCGGGGTACTCCATGCCGCCTACCACGCCCGCCACATTGCTGAGCGCGGGGTAGGGGTATTCGAACCACATCTCAGAATAGTGCTTCAGGGAAGCTTTGGCATATTCATTGGCGCGGCTCCAGCCCTCCCGGCTCTCGCGGGGATAGAAGGATTGCACCAGGATGCGCTTATCCTCCGACAGCTCCAGGCCACTGGCATCCCAGAGGAAGCCTTTGCTGCAGGCCCAGGCCACATCGCGTGTGTTTTCCATGCGGAATTTCCAGATGGTGGTTTCGCCCTTGCCGCCCGCCGGCGCGTTGCCGGCTTCTTCGGGGCCGACGATGTAGATGCTGGTGTCGCTATTCAGCGCCTGATCCAGCCTTTTGGCGTGCGAGCGGGGCAACACCTCCGTGGGGTTCAGCAGGGCGCCCGAACCAGCTACAACGAATCCCTTCGGCACTTCTATGCTGTAGTCGTAATTGCCGTATTCGCAATAGAACTCGCCGGGCCCCAGGTAGGGCAGGGTATTCCATCCGTTCACATCATCCAGCACCGCCATGCGGGGGTACCACTGGGCGATCTCGTACACCCAGCCGTCTTCCAGTTGGATGCGCCCCATACGGTCGGCGCCCTGCTCGGGGATGGTGAAGGCATAGTCGATGGTGATCTCCGCCTTGCCGCCATTAGCGGGCAGGGGCAGCTTGGGCTTGATCTGCATGCGGGTGTCGGTGATGGTGTATACAGCGGGCTGCCCGTTGTAGGTGACGGCGCCGATCTCAAAGCCTTTGGTAGCGGAGCCGTCGTGACGGGCCTCGGTATTGGCCAGGGCGCCCCGGGAATCTGCCTGGTATTTGTTCTGGTCCAGTTGCAGCCAGAGGTAGGGCAGGGCGTAGGGGCTGTTGTTGTCGTACTCGATGCGTACCCGGCCAGTGATGCGGTGGTGGATGGTATCGAGGGTAGCGCGGATGTCGTAATTGGCGCGGTTCTGCCAGTAGGCGGGGCCGGGAGCGCCCAGAGCGGAGCGGGTGGCCTGGGTGTGGGCCAGGGTGGATAAGAAGAAGAGCAGGAGTAGGTGGTAGAGTTTCATGAGTTTGGTTTTCTTATTGTGAAAGGCTTGACAAATTTATCGCCGGGCTGTCCTGAGGGAAACTTGTCAAGTCTATGACAATGCTAACAGGGGATGGCTTTTTAATGTTGAGGGTGTGGCTTTTTCCGGGGCTCGCCTTCCCTGTGGGCTAATTAAAAATTTCCCGGGCTCACCCGCCTGTATGCCGAGCTGATAGAAATTCTGACTATTACATGCCTACGGCATGCCCATCAAGCTGAAATCTATATTTCTACCGAGATAAGACCCCTGACGGGGTCGCAAAGCATTGGGGAAGCCACAAACCCAAGCCCAATCTGATAGATAGCGTACGGGTAGCCTCATGGGCACATCCCACAGCGATGGTATGTTGGTAGCCTCTTCATTGAGCGGAGCGCATGCCCTGAGCTTCGCCTTCTTGCAGCCTTGCCTGAGGCGCCAGATCCTAAATCGTAAATGCCTCAATCTTAAATCCTGAATTTGCATCCTTTGCAATTCAGGATTTGCGGATTTTCACTGGCTGTAGGCTCTGTTCCGGTGAAAGCAACCCTGCTCCATATCCCGTGGGGATGTTATTTCGGTAGCTTTAAGGGCCGGGCAGAAGGCGTCACCTGAGGAGGGTCACATCCCCCCGCCGTTGCATGGGCATTTCACCTTCTTCGGTCTCTATGGTGTACTGCAGGGTCCAGAAGTAGGCGTCGTTGGGGGCAGGCTCGTCTTTGTAGGTGCCATCCCAGCTTTGTTCGGGGTCGTTGCTTTCGAAGACGAGTTCGCCCCAGCGGTTGTAGATACGGAAGGCGTAGGTGGAAGCGATGATGCGGCAGTTGGATTCCAGCGGAGCGAAAAAATCATTGGTGCTATCGCCGTTGGGCGTAAAGGCGTTGGGAAGGTCCAGCAGGCAGGGGCAATTTTCTTCAGTATCGAGCTCGAAAATGCCGGAGAAGGTTTCCATGCAGTCCTCGCGGGTGATGGTGAGGGTAACGCTATCGGGAGCTTCCAGCACAAAAGTGGAGTCGGTGGAACCATCCTGCCAGAGGTAGGCGGCGCCTTCATTTTCCGCACCTATGGTAAAGGGAAAGTCATCGGGGCAGAGCAGGGTGAGCTCATCCAAGGGGCGAACGATCTCCTCGATGGTGATCTCCATGCTAGCCGTATCTGCGCCGGTGGAATCCATAGCGATGAGCTGAACGGTGTAGGTTCCGGGGGAAGTATAGACATGGGTGGGGTTTTCCAGATTGGAAAAGTTGTCGGCGCCGGAGGCTGGGTCGTCAAAATCCCAGGCGTAGCTGGCGGGGGTGGAAAGGTTGGTAAAGCGGGTGGTATCGTCCGCACAGGCGGTTTCCACTTCAAAGTCTGCTTCGGGAGGCAGTGCCGGGGCTGTCATTTCTGAAGCCGCCGCTTTCCCGTTAAGGGCAAGGCTGGCCAGTAAAAGAGCGGAAAGAGAAAGTAAGGTTTTTATCATCGCTTCAAGCATTTTGACTGCAAATATAGGAAGTGCAATCTCCCTAATGGAAATTGCACTCTCTTAACGATGAAATTCCGGCGAATGTTACTGTCTGTCCGGCAAACCTACCAGTATTTTCCAGCACATGAGATCTCAACCTCAACCTCAACCTCAACCTCAACCTCAACCTCAACTGTCAGTACTACTCCAAATACGGCAATATATGCTCATACTCATAGTAGTCGGCATCCTCGACCAGGTCCATGAGGATCTTGGCGTGCCCCTGGCCGACGATGATCAGAATGCGCTCCTGGGGGTTGCTGAAATCGGTATGCCGGGTGAGGTAGTGGAACATTTTCGCATTGCGTTCCCACCAGCTGATCAGCGCTTCGGTGCCGCCGAAGTTGTCGCCGCCGCCCATGCGCGCCATTTCCATATAAGCGCTGTAGTTCAGCTCATAGGCATCGATGGTGTTCATGTATTGCAGGAACTCCGCCATGGTGGATTCCTGCAGGCGCTTGTTCAGTTCT
>CAYVVK010000748.1:0-3388 GCA_964454855.1 uncultured Phaeodactylibacter sp.
GAAGAATGCGCCTATGTTGCCGGCTATGGAACTGGCTGGGGGAAAGGGTTGATCGGGCCCGCCCGCCGAAGCTTCGGCGAACCTGTCTATCTGGTGGCAGCCAGGGTGCGGCTTCCCGCCGCGCCCTGGCTTCAGCCCAAGCTCCCAAGTAGAACCCCGGAGGCAATGGGAAACTGCCGCCGGGGCAGCAGCAGGTAGAGGCGGTGATTCATGATCTGTTGAGGTAAAGAGAAAGGATGATGTCAGAAAAAGAGCAAATCCGGCTGAGTAAGTTTTTAAGCCTGGTATTGCGGCATAAGCCGGAAGCCATAGGCCTCGAGCTGGATGAAGGCGGATGGGCGGATGTGGAGGAACTGATCGATAAGATGAACCGGCAGGGTTGTGCCATAGATCGGGATACCCTGGAATACGTGGTGGAAAACAATAGCAAAAAGCGCTTCGCCTTTAGTGAGGACAGGCGTAGGATCAGGGCCAGCCAGGGGCATTCCATCGAAGTAGAACTGGGGTATACCCCGCAAGCTCCGCCTCCGGTTCTGTACCATGGCACGGGAAGAAAAAACGTGGGCAGCATTCTAAAAGGGGGGTTGAAGAAACAGAAGCGGCACCATGTGCACCTGAGCCCGGACAGGGAAACGGCCCTCCAGGTGGGCCGGCGGCATGGTAAGCCGGTGATCTTTGAAGTGGCTGCGGGCCGGATGCAGGAAGCCGGGTACCAATTTCACCGTTCTGAGAACGGGGTTTGGCTGGTGGAGGAGGTGCCTGTGGAGTACCTTAGGGAGGTTTAGGATCATTTGAAAAATTGAAATGCCTGGAAATCATTCTAATTTTGGAACCTGCCCGAAACAAGCAGCCCATTATTTAAAGAGCAGAAAAAATTTAAGTCATGAAGGCGTGTAAATTTACACAACAAAACGACAATAAAGAAGAGAGTTGTTTTTATCAGAATTTCCTTAGTGAGGGAAAAGAGAATGGTTTACTTGATGGTAAGGGAATGTGTATAATGCACAGCGATGACCTTGAGTGGAAGAAGAGAAATAATTTCTTAGAGAGATTAATTGAAGTAGTTAAGAGGCAATCAGCTCAAAAGAAAAATAATGCAAAGATATTGCTTGAAGGTATAATATTTCCGGTTGCTTTGGATGAGATTTTTAGTCAAGTAAAAGTCAATGGGTTGATAAGCTTTGACGATTCTGTATTTAAGACCAAGCTGGAAATAAAAAATGTCTCGTTAACCCGAGGAGCCAGTTTCCGGCGAGTTCGATTTGATGATCATGTAGTGTTTCAAAACGTTAAAGTCAACGGAATTAGCTTCAATAGTGCCACAATTAAAGGAAATGTGTTCTTTCATGATATAATATCTGAATCCTATTTTGAAATGTATGGCTGCATGATAGGTGGCGCTTTATCGGTACGAAGAAGTGCATTTCATCAGTATACCGATTTCAGCCACATGAAAATAAATCAAGATGAAAAAGAAAACCGGTTTTGTGTATTTGAAAATGTCCATTTTCAGGAGTTCACCTCATTCGAAGCAACAACATTCAATAGAAATTTATACTTTAATGTCGTAACAGTTGACGATTCACTGGCATTTCATGATTCCAGGTTTAACCAAAGCGAAGCTTCCCCCGGTTATGCTTCAGTACATTTCAACGAACTTTTTGTGGGAAAAATGGGAAGAGTTGAATTAAAGGGAAAAGAAGACAAAAAAATGTTTTCGGATGTTTTCAATGTTGCATTTGAAAGAGAAGGGCTGGATGGCATCATGCTGTTCGAGAATGTTGATTTCTCTAAAATTGAAGTTGAGGCTAAAAATAGATTGATAAAAAATTCCAAAGGCCAAAATGCGCATGTGCATATCGGGAAAGGGTGCCTTAAATATTTTAACCAAACACCTTTAAAAAAGATAAAAGTAAAGCAAGGAAACCAACTTTTAGTCACTGAGCTTTGCAATACCTTCATAGAGTTTTTTATGAAGCATGCGGGCTTTAACCTTGGAGTGGAGATTGTAGAAAAAACTGTAGAAGAAATCACCTTTTTCTATTTTTCGGATGAACGCATTCCCTATCAGGAGTTCGAGTCAAGGCTGAGGTCTAGCGAAGCGGAGATGTGGAGGCTGATAAAAATAGAAGATCAAGCTATAGTAAATGAAAATATAGAGGCCAAGCTTCCCGATAAAATTATCAATGTGACAGATACCATCATTAACCTTACTAGTATTATTTTAAAGATTATCAGTAGGATACCTCTTGGTAAAATCTCTAAGAGCGAAATTGAGGGTCTATTGACAACTACAAGTATTTCTTCTCATCAAGGGATCCTGGATGTCGAAAGAATAAACACCTTAAATATCAATCAGAATATTATTTTGGGAATTAATAACAGGCAAAATATCAGAGACTTATGAAGCATAAGGTTTTGTTGTTTGCGTTGGGTACAGGTGCCCTGGTAGTAAGTTTGTATTGGGGTATAACAAATGACCAGAAAGTGGAGCCATGGACTGCTGTTGCTAGTGCTATTTTGTACTTAATGGGCCTACTCTTGCCATCAGAGAAAGAATCCAACGCGATAAATCAGTCAAATATCTTTAGTTTCAAGAATTCGAGTGTGATAAAAAACCTAATGGGGTCTATCACCCAGTTGAATTTTTTCAGTTTCGGTAATCAGCAGAACGTGGAAGGCAAAGAGAATAGGAAAAATAAATCAAAGTAAATATAAAGTAAACTGCTGGCGTAGCCAGTTTTAAATGGATTAGAGGTTCAATAAAAAAAAGTCTAAATCTATCTGCCCACTTAAATAGCCGGATACGATTACTTTACGTTTTCTTTGCACGGCCGAACGTTCGGCCGTGCAAAGAAAACGCCGTTTCGTTCGCGAGAGACTGTAGTCTCGATGCGGCATCACTCAAGTCTCCAGACTTGTGCAAGCCAATCATGTTTTAGTCGAGTCGGAGACTCGGAGCAAGCCGCATCGCGTCAGACCTGTCTACCGGCGTAGCCAGGTAGAGACGCTCGCGAACGAAACGTAATTTAAATCTGTCCGGGTACTTACAGCTTCAATTTATTCAACTTGGATACGCCATAAGCCAGCAAAGCAAGGAACAAACCAACTCCCACCCACAGCAACCATCCGGGCTTTCTTATCTCCAGCAGGACCACCTCATCTTTCCCCATCAGCACCATGCCGCTCCAGAAGAACGGGTGTTTTCCGTTTGCTGGCGCATCGGCCAGAAAATCCAGCTTGGCCTGCCGGAGGGCTTCGCTGCTGGTAAGGCCCTGCCCCAGGTAGGCGAGGAATCCATCTGTGATGCGGGTGCTGGCCTTTTCGTCCACTTTCCAAAGAGACAATACGGTAGCGGGGCAGCCGGCATAATGGATGCCGTAGGCCA
>CAYVVK010000749.1:0-1330 GCA_964454855.1 uncultured Phaeodactylibacter sp.
TTTGACTGTTCCCGTTCAAAACGCTCCCGGATGATCTGCGCGAAGGCCTTGCCTTCGATCTTGCTATCCAGCCAGGCGGTAATGGCATTGGTGAAGAACGACTGTTTCGACAACTGCTGAGAAAGGCCTGCGAAATCCCGCCGCAACTGCTCGCAGGCCGCTCGCAGTTCTTTTTTTGAGGGGGCTTCCACGGCATGTTTCATAAACACCAGGAACTTGCGCTCCATCTCGTGCAGCTTGTTCCGCTTTTTCAGGAAACGGTAAGTGGAACGGATCAGGGATTCCAGCAGCACAAAATTCCCCAGCTCGTAGTGTACCACCAGGTTGAGGATGCGGGCCATGCTCTGCAGGTCCTGCCGTTCAATGGTATTGGGCATGTTCAGCCACTTGTTGAGAAACTCCAGCGCTTTCTCGTAAGCGCCGGCCCCAAAGGAGATGTAAAAATAAATGTAGTAAAAGGTGGGCGTCTCAAAAAAGCTGTCGCGGAAGCGCTGCCGTTCCTTAAGGTGCTGGTTGAGCACCCGCAGCCCCTCTTCAAAGTCGCCCATCCACATACAAAGCGAGAATTTGTTCTGATAATACTGCCGGTGGATCTTCAGCTCGTCATCGCGGGTTTGTGGTGTTATATTATACAACTTTTCCAGGTTGTGCTCCAGCTCTTCCAACCGGTGGGTGCGGCCGCAGCTGATGATGAAATTGCTCAGCCCGGCAATGTATTCCGACACATCCTCCCTGAGCATCTGGGGCCTGGATTCCATCAGTGCGATCAGCTGCCGGCTGGTTTCGTAGAACTCCTCCAGCTGAGAAGTGGCATGGTAGTACAGGGAGTAAATGCGGAGGTAGAGCACTTCCGACCGGTGGGAGTTGGCCAGGCTCATATCCTTCAGCAGGGAAGAGGCGGTAATTTCCTGCAGCCGTTCTTCCTGGGCTTCGCGCTTCAGGGTGGAGTCTTTGCGCAGGCTTACCAGCAGGCGGAAAAAGATATTGCGGTATTCCGATACCTGCCGGAGCTTGTCCAGTACTTCCTGCTCCTCGGCATTGATGCGCCCCAGCTCCTTATCCAGAAAATCTATGTCCGATTCCGTATAGGCCACCTGCTTTTCCCAGCTCAGGGCTTCCAGCAAGGCGGTAAAGTGCTCATAGCGATAGGCCAGCTTTTTGGCCTTGCTGAGGTTTTCTTTGCAATCATCGAATAAGGACCGGCGAAACAGTGCCCGCACACTCTGCAGGGCTCCCTTGAGGCGGTGGTCTACAGAGGACTTCTCGTCGTAGGATTGCAGGCTCTTGAGTACAAGGTTGTAAAGGTAGGATTTCAGTTCTGAGTACTTCC
>CAYVVK010000749.1:1340-3385 GCA_964454855.1 uncultured Phaeodactylibacter sp.
GTATCTCTTCCCCGCCGTATACTCCTTCCTTGAGGGCCTCTTCGTCAAATTCCTCCTGCCCCTCGATGGCGTCGAACAGTGCCAGATACTTATTGTCTTTTCCACCTTGGCTGTTGACGAAGAGCTTGAAGTAGCGCTTCTCCGGCCCGGAAAGGGATTTTATAAGGTTGAACAGTTTACTTGAGGGCGTCTTTGGCATAATTCTTCATACTTCCTTTTACCCCTACCCACATTTTTTTTGGTGGGTGAAATCAGGGGCTCTATAAAACAAACCGGCCAGTTGGCCGAAATGCTGTCGGTATAAAGTACAATATACAAAATTCTGAAACCTGACAATTAAGCTTTATTCGTATTGTTACAGAAAGTAGTTTAGCCTAATTTTATGTGGCGTTCCATTCGGAACTAAATATTTTTAAGCTATGAAAATGCATGCTTTACCCGATAAGGACACGGGCCTTCATCCTGCAAACCCGCCCCTGAAGAAGTTTCGGGCCTACAGGATAGACTGCTGCACAAAGGGCTGTTTTTCCGGATAATCAGTTGTAAAATGCAGGCCGCGGCTCTCCCGCCGCATGCTCGCTGCCCGGGTGATGAGATAGCTGATAGTGGTCAGGTTGCGCAGCTCGCAGAGCTGTGGGGAAATGGTAGTGGCATGGTACAGTTCTTCCGTCTCCCGGTAGAGCAGGGCCAGCCGGTCCAGCGCGCGTTTCAGGCGGGTGTCGGAACGCACGATGCCCACATAGCTGCTCATGATCTCTTTCAGTTCCTTCAGGCTCTGGGTGATCAGCACCAACTCCCGGGGATCCATGGTGCCACTGGCGGTCCAGCCGGGTACCCCTCTTTGGTGCTCCAGGCCCTCGATGTGCGGCAGTGCATCCTCGTAGATTCGGTGAGCGAATACCATGGCTTCCAGCAGGGAGTTCGACGCCAGGCGGTTGGCGCCGTGCAGGCCGGTGCAGGTGCATTCGCCACAGGCATATAAACGCCGGATGGAACTGCGCCCCCACTCATCTACCTTGATCCCGCCACACATATAGTGGCAGGCCGGTACGATGGGGATCATATCCTTCATCGGGTCGATGCCGATGCTGCGGCATTTGTCGTATATGGTGGGAAAGTGCTCGCGGAAAGCGGCTTCTTCCAGGTGGCGGCAATCCAGGAACATACATTCCTCGCCCCGCATTTTCATCTCATTGTCGATGGCCCGCGCTACGATATCCCGCGGCGCCAGCGACTTGCGGGGGTCGTACTTATGCATGAACTCCTCGCCCTCCCGGCTTTTCAGTATGCCTCCGAAACCCCGCACAGCCTCCGATACCAGAAACACCGGGTTTTCACCCGCCGGATTGTAAAGGGCAGTGGGGTGGAACTGCACGAACTCCATATTTTCCAGATGCCCCTTGGCACGGTACACCATGGCAATGCCGTCGCCACTGGCAATGACGGGGTTGGTGGTATTGCGGTACACTTGCCCGGCGCCCCCCGTAGCGACTACCGTGATGCGGGACAGGATGGTGTCGATCGCTCCGTTTTCCTTGTTCAGCACATAGGCGCCGTAGCACTCGATGTCGGGCATCAGGCGCGTTACATTATAGCCCAGGTGGTGCTGGGTGGCCAGGTCAATAGCAAAGTAGTGCTCCAGGATCTCGATATTGGGCAGCTGCGCAGCCTTTTCCAGCAGGGCCCGTTGTATCTCCCATCCCGTAAGGTCCTTGTAATGGAGGATGCGGTTCTCGGAATGGCCGCCTTCCCGCCCCAGGTCATATTGCTCCTGCTTTTTGTCAAATCGCGTGCCCCAGTCGATGATCTCCTGCACCCGTTGCGGGCCCTCTTCCACTACCGTTTCCACAATATCGGGATCGCAGAGTCCATCGCCGGCGTCCAGCGTGTCGGCGATGTGCTTTTCGTGCGAGTCTAGCTGCAGGTTCCATACCGCAGCCACACCCCCCTGGGCGTAGCGCGTGTTGCTTTCATTCTCGTCCGTCTTGGTCAGTACGGTGATCTTCATGTCGGGGCGCGCCTGGGCGAAATGAATGGCAGTGCTC
>CAYVVK010000750.1:0-3383 GCA_964454855.1 uncultured Phaeodactylibacter sp.
AGGGGCGGCGAAGGTAGCGGTGGGGATGGCGGCCAGGCCGGCGCCCATGGCGGCGCTCTTCTGCAGGAAGTTGCGGCGGTTGATCTTATCACTCATGGTTTTCGTTTTTTTATTAGAAGGGGAATTTAACGAATGCGGAATAAATCCTCAATTCTAAATAATACAGTAATAAGTAGCCGGGCACATTTACTTAAGCCTTTGGAAAGAGACATACCCTCAGCGTATCACCACCCGCCTTGTGCTGAAATGCTCCCCATCACTTAGCCTCAGCCAGTACACGCCCGGTATCAGGCCGGCGGTGGGCAGTTCGGCGCCGCCGCTCGTGTGGAGGATGCGCTCTGCCTGTACGCTCTGTCCCATGCTGTTGAGCCATTCCACATTCAACTGTTGAGCAGCGCATTGGCTGAAGCGCAGGTATACTGCGCCCCGCGCCGGATTGGGCGATAGGGAAAAGTGGCAGTCCAACTGGTGGAGGTGATCGGTGCCTGTGGTGATCTGTACGGTGGCCGTTGCTTCCGAACTATGTTGCAGGCCCGCCAGTTTGGCCGCCGCGGCAATGGTGGTGCGTACTACCTGGCTCATAAAAGTAAAGTTGATCGTTCCCAGCGTATCGCTGTTGCGGTGGTAGTGAGGGTTGCGAAAGTCTGCGCCATCGGTGACCATAATGGCGGGAATACCGGCCTGCCAGAATGGGGCGTGGTCGGAACGGGTAAAGTCGGAAGGCACCAGTGTGGCAATGGTGGACACATTGTAGTGTTTGAGCTCCGGCACATACTGCGCGGCGGCTTCCGTAATGGCGGTATTGAGTGCTTCGTCCCTGCTCAGGCCGAAACTGGCGATAAAATCTCCCCGGAATTCGTTATCCGACAGTTCCTGGTGGATCTCCGGAAAGAGCAGTTCGAAACCGTCGGGTACTTCCTGCGAGTTGGGTTCCTCAGTGTAGTAGCCGATCATCTCGAGGTTGATCACGGCCTCCGTATTTTCATCGGCAGCCAGGTTGTTGACGTAGTGGCGGCTGCCCCGCAGGCCGGCCTCCTCGAAGTCGAATCCGATGAAGCGCAGGCTTTTGGCGAAGCGGTACTGCGAGAGGATGCGGGCTGCTTCCAGTACTCCTGCCACCGCACTGCCGTTGTCATCCGCTCCGGGCGAATTGCTGACGGTATCGTAATGGCCGTCGATGATGATGATGGCCTCGTCCTGCACCGTGCCCGGCAGGGTGCCGATGATGTTCTGCCCGCCGATGGAGTAGGGGAAGTGCTGCCGGTAGGTAATGAGGCCATACTCCCGGAAGGATTGTTCGAGCGTATCGCGGGTTTGGTTGAGTTTGTCGCGCCCGGTGATGAAATTGCGGACCCCTGCCAGGCTGGCCAGCCGCTCCCGCAGCCGGTTGCTGTCTACCTGTTCCACCATTTCCTGAATGTCGATCTCGTACCGGCCGTCGGCCACGATCTTCAGCACGTATTCTCCCACCTCCCGGATGCTGCCGGTATAGTTCCAGCTTATCTGCCTGCCGGTGCCGGGGGCTACCGGAAAGCCGATGTCTCCGCTGGCCGATCCGGTATTGAGCCGGAAGTACTGCCCGCCGTCGTCGGAAGCGAGAAAGCTTATTTCTGCCTCGCCGCCTTCCGGGCCGTCGAGATCATAGGTCAGGGTGAGGGCCTGGGCTTCTTCGTCCAGTTCTATACCCTGAATGGTAACTACCGGCGGCTGGTTCTGGGCGCTGAGGAAAAGGGAGTAGAACAAAAAAAGACAGAGAGCAAAACTGCGCATGGTTTTTGCGTTCAAGATAAGGGTTTTTTTGGAGGGGGTGGGGTAGGCAGTGCACTGATCCACCCTCCGGCCCCCTAAAGCGGGAAAGGATCAGTGCATTGCCGGCAAGGAAAACGGTAGGCTTGAGATCAGGCCCTGCGGCTCTCAACGAGATGATCGCGCCACGAATTCCCCGAAGCTTTCCAGGAATTTTTGCAGCCCCTGCCTGTCGAATTGCAGTTTCGTCCCGCCCCTGACGGAGAAAGTGATGTTCCCTTCCTCGTCCAGTTTCACGCGGGCGTGGCTGACGGCATTGCGCAGGGTTTCCAGCACTACGTCCAGGGTGAGTGGTTTGCGGGCATAGGCGGGGTCCATGTTGAGAATGGAGAAGTTGCCCCACTCCTGGGCATCCACTTTTTTGAGGCGGGCCTTTTTCTTTACATCGCGCTTCAGGCGTTCCCAGGAAAAGACGAGCTGGCCGTAGAGTTGCATCAGAAGGAAACCGGGCGTGAAGAGGCTTTCGTCCTGCCCCAGGCCTTCCTTGTTGGCAAAATCGGCCCAGAACTCACCCAGGCTGGTGGCCGGTTGCAGCTTAAGGGCTTTCTCAAGAGCCTGCAGGAAGCGAAGGTGGAGCGCCGCGTCTTCAGGGATATTTTTTATCATGATCATTTTTTTGTATAAAAAGAAAACAAAGCTGGCCTTGTTCGGTATTTGTTGTAGTACCGAAAAATCAACCGAATAAACGAATCGACGAAATGCTCAACACCCCACTCTCACTCCCCTGCGGAGCCACGCTCAACAACCGCCTGGCCAAATCCGCCCTGACGGAGCGCCTCAGCGGCCCTGGCTTTTTGCCCAACGAAAAGCATTTTCGCCTGTACCGGGCCTGGGCCGAACAGGGGGCGGGCCTGTTACTGACCGGCAATGTGATGGTCGACAAGCGCTACCTGGAATCGGCGGGCAATGTGGCGGTGGAAGATGAATCGGTGCTTACTGCCCTGAAGCGCTGGACGGCTGCCGGCACAAGCAATGGGAACCACCTCTGGGCGCAGGTCAGCCATCCCGGGCGGCAGTGTACGGTGCTTGTCACCACCCGCCCCCTGGCGCCTTCGGCGGTGAAGCTTAAAAAGCTGGGGCTTTTCGCCAAACCGAAGGCGATGACGGAATCGGAAATACGGGAGGTCAAAAAGCGCTTCGTTCGCACGGCTGTGCTTTGCAAAGCAGGTGGGTTTACGGGCGTGCAGTTCCACGCTGCCCACGGCTACCTGCTCAGCCAGTTCCTTTCCCCGCGCACTAACCTTCGGGAAGACGCCTGGGGAGGCCCGCTGGAAAACCGGGCCCGGCTGCTGATGGAAATCGTGCAGGAAGCCCGTGCTGCCCTGGGCCCGGATTTCCCCATCAGTGTAAAGCTCAATTCCGCTGACTTTCAGCGCGGCGGCTTCACGGAAGAGGATGCCCTGAAGGTAGTACAGATGCTGGAAGAGGCCGGCATCGGCCTGCTGGAAATATCCGGCGGCACCTACGAGCGCCTGGCCTTCTTTGTCATGGAGCAAACCGGGATGAAGGCCTCCACCCGGCGTCGGGAAGCCTATTTTCTGGATTTCGCCCGTAAGGTTCGCGAAGTGAGTAGCCTG
>CAYVVK010000751.1:0-3381 GCA_964454855.1 uncultured Phaeodactylibacter sp.
GATCTCCTCCACCAGCGAGCGTGCGTTCACCCGCTCGAATTTCGGCGGCGGCACGCGGGTGAGGGTGCGGTAGGTTTCCGTAAAGTTCAGCAGGCCTTCGCTGCGTTTTTTGATCACATCGACGGAGTTTTTGACCTGCTGCAACTGGCCGTTGCCGGAGGGCGCCCGGCTGCCAAGCACATCGCTGATGGTGGAGCTCAGGGAAACGATGGGGGCCACGGAGTTCATGATCTCATGGGTGAGGATGCGAATGAGTTTCTGCCAGGCCAGCAGCTCCTGTTCTTCCAGTTCGCTTTGTATGTTCTGGAAAGAGGCCAGGCGGAAGTGCTCTCCCTGCATTCGCAGTTCAATGCACTGCACGGAGAGCTGCTTCAGCTTATTGTCTACGGTGAGCTTCACCAGTTCCCGCTCGCCGGGCTTCAGCGTCCGTACGGTATGCCACAGGGCCTCGTCTATCTGCCGGATGCCGCCGAGGTTGACCAGGTAGGATTTGTGCAGCAGGCGCTGCAGGGCCTTGTTCATCAGGATGACCTCCTCC
Organism: uncultured Phaeodactylibacter sp.; assembly: GCA_964454855.1. Taxonomy (GTDB): domain Bacteria; phylum Bacteroidota; class Bacteroidia; order Chitinophagales; family Saprospiraceae; genus CAYVVK01. Next base: position 539 of record CAYVVK010000751.1, read on the forward strand.
TCCTCATTGTAGCAGAGCAGCCCGATGTCGATATGGGCCACGATGGCCTGAAGGAACTGATGGTTGGCCTCCTTTTCCGCGCGGATGTCTTTAAACTTCTGGCTGATCATGTTGAAGCTGCTGTACAGCTCGCCAAAGGATTCTCCCTTGTGCCGTGCGGAAGTGGTGGTGGTGAAATCGTTGTATTTAATACTTTCCAGGAAGTTCGCCAGGTCGCGGTTGGTCTGGTTGACGTAGTAGATGAGGTTGCCTACAGCCACGGCCAGCAGGCCTCCCAGGAAAACCGACGTCAGCAGAAAGCCTTCCTTGAAACTGACCACCACTCCTGCAACCAGCAGCAGTTGGATGGCCACCCGAATGATGATATTTATCCTGAAGTGGTTAAGCAATGGCGTCGATTTTTTGGTTGAGCTTCAAATGGGCGGAGGGCCCGGTTGGAAATGTAGCAATTATTACGCCAAAGTGCTGAAAAGCGATGGGAGAATATTGGCCGAAGCAAAAAAATCCGCGGCGATGAGAGAAAAGGCAGCCCTTGAAGCTTACGAAAAGGGGCAACCGCCGGAGCAAAGATAAGTCATCCCGAATTTTTGAGGTTCCGTGGCTTCAGCCAGTGAAGCACTGTCCCATACATTCCATTCTGACGCATAGAGCACACAGAAAAACACGGGCTTCCGTAAGGGTGCAAACAAGGGGGGGGGCTGCAGGAACTAAGCTCAATGGGCGGTGCTCCGCTCCACGAGCCAGCAGGGACAAGAAGCCGCGGGCAGCCACACACCCGAAATCTTAAATCCCTCAATCCTCAATAGCGCGCAAAAGAACGAGTCTAAATGGGTAATTTATTGTTGCGCGATCCCTTAGCTGCGGGAGGGATAAACTCCCTGTAAGGCGATGATGAAGTTTACGCACTGGTAAGGCTGCATATTAGTATGAGATTGCCCGCCACCGGCATTGCCCGCCACTGCAGAGCCGGCGTGGAGGTCCACATCCGGATTATTATTATTGTAAACAGGTTCCATGTATTTTAAAGTTTTAGATGAATAATCCGGCTTAGCTGATCCGGCGGGCCAGGTTGCGGCGGTACACCTTACCTATAGGAAGCTCCACCCCATCCACCTGAAGGATATTTCCCTCTATGCTCTCAATCCTGTCAAAATTAACCAGGTAGGATTTGTGTATGCGTACGAATTGCCTGTCGGGCAGTAGGGATTCAAACTCGGAAATACCCTTGTGACAGAGCGCCATGCCTTCTTCGGTAAAAAATTTGCAATAACTGCCGTAGCTCTGAATGTAGATGATCTCCGACAGGGTAAACTTACGGAGTTTTTTTCCGCTTTTCACAAAAATATAGTCTTGTCGTTCTGCCTGCTCCCGAAGAGCAGGGGAAACGGGGCTGCCCAGTGCACGGCACACCCGCTCTACCGCTTGCATGAAGCGCGGCAACGAATAGGGCTTGAGCAGGTAGTCACATACTTCCAGCTCAAAACTTTCCACGGCGTACTCCCGGTATGCAGTTGTGATGATGGCCTTGGGCGGTTTTTTCAGGCTATGCAGCATATCCAGCCCTCTCATTTTCGGCATTCTGATATCCAGAAAGACAAAGTCCACCTGTTCCTGATGTAATACATTCAGCGCCTCGGGAGCGCTGTAGCAATTCTTCTTCAGCTGTAGGTAATCCACCTCCTGAGCGTAGCTTTGCAGCACTTTATGTGCCAGAGGTTCGTCGTCGATGATCAGATAAGACAATTTCATAGCCGGGCGTGGTTTAATTGGAGAAAGACTTGAAACACCTCCTCTTTTTCCCGTATTTCCATACGGTGGGCGCCAGGATAGGCCAGCTCCAGGCGGCGGCGCAGGTTGGCCAGCCCCATGCCTTTTCCGGCATCTTCGCTTTTCCGGTCAAAATTATTATGTGCCTCAAAATTAATGTTCACACCTGAAGCCTCCAGCCAGATATGGATGAAGGGCTTTTCGATCAAAGTTTCTATGCCATGTTTAAAAGCGTTCTCCACAAGGGTGATCAGAAGTAAAGGGGCGATAGGCAGAGAAGGGTCGGCCGTGTGGTAGTCAAACTGAATATCACACTGCCGGTGCAGGCGCATCTGGTGCAGGGCGATATAATCCTCAATATGAGCGATCTCTTCTCCCAATGTGACGTACTCTTTCTTCCCCTGATAAATGGTATACCGCATCACCTCGGCCAGCCGAAGGATCATTTGCGGGGCCTTACCGGTATTCTCCAGGCTGAGGCCGTGCAAGTTGTGCAGGGTATTGAAGAAAAAATGCGGGTTGATGTGCGATCTAAGCAGGTTCAATTCCATACGGGTATGCGCATCAGACAACGCAGCCAGTTGTCTTCGATGATGGCGGCCCTGCCAAACCATAAAGGCCAGCAGCAGCGCGATCCAGAACAGCAGCCAGGCCAGGTACTGGGCTTCCTGTTCCAGGAAAGGGAAAGGCAGCAGGAAAGCAATTGCCGCCATTGCCCAGGGAAGCATTTTATTTATGAGTTTCATAACTTACAAAGTTACCAAATTGTGTTCGGCCTACCACTTTTATGAACGAACAGCCCCAAAGCGTTTATCAACAACCCTTAATTGCCGATAAAAGGGGTTTATGGCCTGCCAATCTCCCTTCCTGCCAGCTTTCTGTCGGCTCGTGCAAATAATTTTTTCCACTTATCTCCTTCCCATTCCTTTATGGCTAAAAATGAAGATCGTCAAGAAAGTACTGAAAATTGCAGGCTTCGTTCTTGCAGCCCTCACTACCCTCTTTATCCTTCTGGTTATTCTCCCAGAGCCGGAAACAGTTGCGCCCCTTCAAACACGGGAAAATACACAGTACTG
>CAYVVK010000752.1:0-3380 GCA_964454855.1 uncultured Phaeodactylibacter sp.
GAAGCTCCGGAGCTGTAGATCCCAATCACCGTTACCGCGTGGCCAGTGTGAGCAAGATTTTTACGGCGGTGCTGATACTGCGGCTGGCCGAGGAAGGATACCTGGGGCTGGATGACCCGCTGAACGACTACGTCTCTACCTTCAATTTGGAATACGGAGAGAAGATCACCATCCGGCAGTTGCTGAGCCATACTTCGGGCCTTCCCGACCACCTGAATGACAACAGTTTCTGGGCCGACAATTATCCCGGGCGGATCTGGAAAACCATAGACATGATACAGTACGCCATTCAGGAGGGTATGAAGTTCGAACCCGGCAACGGTTATGCCTATTCCAATACCGGGTTCCACCTCCTGGGAGCGGTAATAGAAAAAGTGACGAACCTCCCGCTGCATCGCGCTTTTGAAGAGTGGATCTTCACCCCCCTTGGCCTGGAGCATACCTTATACGACGATTTCAGCAACCGCAACAACCGCATCGATAGCCTGGCGGAGAACCCCCGCTCCTACGAATATCACCTCTCTGCCGCCGGGGCTGCCGGCGCTATCGTCTCCACGCCCCGGGATATGGCGCGCTTCGGGCAGGCGGTGTACGGCGGGCAGTTCCTTGCTGAGAGCTCCCGCGAACAGATGATCACGGATTACGGATATGCTGTGGGCGGGGCGCATTACGGCCTGGGCACTCGTTTGTGGGACGACTACGGTATTGTGCACTACGGCCATACCGGTTCGCTGATGGACTATCGGAGCATCATCATGTACGTTCCCCGCCGGAGCCTCTGCATTGCTCTGGCTACCAATGACCCCCATCCGGATTGGTACGGCCTGGTTAACGGATTGTTAGTGAAAATTGTCGAGCGCTATCCATAATGGCGGAAGAACAATAGTTTTCCGAAACAATATTTCTGTATTTCCGTTAAATTTTTTTGTATATATGTAGCGGTATCTTTTCGATAGCGCTAATCAAGGGCTCAAAATATTAGATTTTTACTAAACTCCGGCGACCTATGAAACGCATCCGTTGGCCATTTGCGGTTTTTATGCTTTCCCTCTGTGTACTGATCGTAGCAATTGCAGATCCTTTCAACACGCCTCCTATTTTTGTGGCGCCTCAGAGCAGCCAGGTACAGGTGTTTACCGAAGCTCCTTTCGAACTGGACATCGAGGTGGAAGACATCGATAACGATATTCTCAATGTGACGGCTCACAATCTCCCGGAATGGCTGACTTTTGACCCCTACCTCCTGCAACTCTATGGCAAGCCGGAACGCATCGACAAAGGAGAGTACGCCGTAGTTATTAAAGCCGACGACGGCAGGGTGGTGCGCACCAAAATCCTCAACCTGGAAGTAGAATATGGCCATTCGGTACACCAGCACCTGGGAGAAGCCGTAACTTCCCTTTGGGAAAAAGAGACCACCGGCCTGCTGGGGGCTTCCGCGGCGATCATAAGCCCGGATGGGGCTCTGCACACCGCTACGGTGGGCCGCAGCGAACCCTGGAGCCGCGAGGCCGTCTCTCCCAACCACCGCTACCGCATCGCCAGTGTGTCCAAACTGTTTACCTCGGCGCTCATCCTGCGCCTTTCCGAAGAAGGGTACCTCGGCCTGGATGACAAACTCTGGGACCACCTCCCCATCGATGGCCTACCCTACGGGAAGGACGTGACCATCCGCCAGTTGCTTAGCCATACTGCCGGCCTGGTGGATCACCTCAACCATCCTTCTTTCTACCGGGGCAACTGGAAATACCGCACCTGGACAAGCACGGACATCTCCCTTTTCGCTACTCAGCGGCGCGCCCGCTTCCGCCCGGGAGAAGGCTATGCCTACTCTAATACCGGATTTTATTTCCTTGGCATGCTCATCGAGAAAGTGCTGGACAAGCCCCTTGGAGATGCCTATAAGGAATGGATCTTCGATCCGCTGGGCCTGCAACAAACCATCTACGACGATTTCAGCACCCGCCGCAACCACATCGACAGCCTGGCGGAAAACGGCCGGGCCTATGAGTATCATCAGTCGGCAGTAGGCGCCGCCGGGGCCATCGTCTCCACCCCCAGTGACGTAGCCCGCTTTGGCCATGCCCTTTACAAGGGAAAGCTGCTTAAAGAAGAGTCCCTGCAGGAAATGATCAATGATATTGGGGCTTCGCTCGGAGGGGACCACTACGGCCTGGGCATGCGCCTTTGGGACGACAACGGCATCCTCCACATGGGCCATACCGGCGCCCTCATGGGCTACCGCGCCATCCTGATGTATCTGCCGGAGTACGAAGTAACCATTGCCCTGGCTACCAACGACCGCCATTACAAGTGGTATGATCTTGTCAATGGGGTGTTGATGGAAGTGGCGGATTATTATCGGTAGGGGGGCAAGGCCTCAGTTACCAGATGCCAGACGTCAGATTTTCCATATTATAGAGGCCTCTAATGTCTGATATCTACAGTCTGACGGTCCTTTCGCGTAAGCGAAAACCGACATCAGCCTTTGTCAGAGCTATATTTACTCTATTGCTGTCTGTATCCTATGGGCTCAGCATATGTATTTCTGCTGGCTTTCACGGCCCGAAGGGCTAATATAACTTAGCACGGGGCATCGCCCAGTGAAAATAATGTAGCGCTCGGCCCGGCCCGCCCCGGTACGGGCCTGTAAGGGAAGGGCCAGCATAATTGAATAAGTTTATATTGCCCTTTCCCATACTCATACCGTACTGGGGCAGGGCGTCAGGCTAACGCAGGCAGCTAAAGTGGTAAAGCCTGGCATCAAAATTCCAGCTTTGAGGTTTATTCTAGCTTACGCGAAAGAACCGTCTGACGTCTGATATCCTGCCTGGCCAGGCGCCAAACCGGCCTTACCGCTCCTCCCCCTTGATCATGCCCAGCTGCCCCATCAGAAAGCGATACCGGAACTCGTAGTAGTCGATCAGCTGCTCGGTCGACTGTCCGGAGCCGTGGCCGCTGTCGTAGTTGATGTAAAGCAGTATAGGGTCTTTCTGGCCCGGGTTATTCTGCAGGGCCGCCACAAATTTCTTGGCGTGCAGCGGGTCGACCCGGGAGTCATTCTCCCCGGCGGTCACGAGCGTCGTGGGGTGGTTGATGCCCACGCGGATGTTGTGATAAGGCGAGTAAGTGAGGATGTTCTGGAAGTCCTCTTTCTTATCGGGGTCGCCATACTCGGGTATCCAGTAGCGGGCGATGAGGAATTTGTGGAAACGGATCATATCCAGCAGGGGCACGGCGCAGACGGCGGTTTTGAACAGGTCGGGCCGCTGGGTGAGCACCGCGCCTACCAGCAGGCCGCCGTTGCTGCCACCTTCCATGGCCAGCTTATCCGTATTGGTATAGCCTTTTTCAATGAGGTATTCGGCGGCGGCGATGAA
>CAYVVK010000753.1:0-3372 GCA_964454855.1 uncultured Phaeodactylibacter sp.
GGGTTTTGAACCGGTTGCCGCTGCTGGGCAGCCCCGCCGGTTTGTTGACTACCGCCAGGTGTGCGTCTTCGTATACGATCTCCAGCGCCAGCCGGTAGGGTTTGGGAGGCGTTCTGCCGATGTCCAGCAATTCCAGTTTCTGGCCGGGCCGAACCCAGTCTCCGGAGGCGCCTGTCTTTCCATCCACCCTTATCGCTCCCCGCTTAATGGCCTTTTTGATGCCCTTGCGGGAAGGGACGGCGGAAAACACCTTGGGGGCATAGTCGCTCAGCCGCTCAGGTTCGGTATCAGGAGGGACGATATGCGTTTCGATAGGAATCATGGTTTGTGACATCTCAGGATATCAGCTGCCGGATCAGCTGTCGGTAAGTCTTGCCTATCGGCAACTCCTGTTTATTGCTCAGGTACAGCGTATTTCCTTCCACATAGTCCAGGTATTTGCGGTTGATGAGATAAGACTTGTGAATGCGAATGAAATCGGGGCTTTTCAAGTCTTCTTCGAAACTGGACAGGGTGCGGGGCGTCAGGTGAAAAGTATCCTTCAGCCACACCTTCACATAGTTGCCGTAGCTTTCCAGGTAGTAGATCTCCGCCGGATCTACCTGAAGGTGTTTTTTGTCTACTTTGATGAACAGTTGCCGGGCTTTTTCCGGCGGGGCAGGCGGTGGCGTTTTGGCAATATGTTTCAGCTGATGGAGTTCAAAGGCCTTGTTGACGGCTTTCAGGAAGCGGCCGAGGCGAAAGGGCTTCAGCAGGTAGTCGCACACGTCGAGTTCGAAGCTTTCCAGGGCGTATTCTTCGTAAGCGGAGGTAATGATGACGATCGGTTGTTTTTTGAGGCTGCGCAGTAGTTCCAGGCCCTTCAGCCTGGGCATCTGGATATCCAGGAAGATCAGGTCGATCTCCTCGCTGTTCAGCACCGTCAGGGCTTCGGCAGCCAGGTAGCACTGGCCGGCGATATCGATAAAGGGCACCTCTTTGGCATACTCCAGGATGACCTTGTGCGCCAGAGGTTCGTCGTCGATGATCAGGCAACGCAGTGTCGTCATAAGCTCAGTTTGAGGATGGCTTTATAGTGGTTCTCGCTACGTTCCACCTGAAACTCGTGCCGCCGGGGGAACCGCAACTCCAGCCGGCGCTTCAGGTTGTCCAGCCCGATGCCTTTTTCCACGGATATCCGCTCCTCAAAAGAGTTTTCGCAGCTGAAGAACAGGCTATCGCCATCGCTTTTTAAACACAGGTGCAAGGAGCAGGCTGTTTCGGCCGGTTCGATGCCGTGTTTGAAAGCATTTTCCACTAAGGTAATAAATAACAAAGGAGGGACGGCCCGCTTTTCATCGGCGATCTCCTTGTCGAAGCGGAAATCGAGCCGTTGGTGCAGCCGGATCTGCTGCAGGCGGATGTAGTCTTCTATGTATTTTACCTCCTCCCCAAGCGCCACGCTGTCTTCCTTTCCTTTGTAGATCACATAACGCATCAGTTCGGCGAGCTGCATGATGACCTCCGGCGTTTTCTCATCCCGGGTGATGCTAAGGGCATAGAGGTTATTCAGCGTGTTGAAAAAAAAATGCGGGTTGATCTGCTGCTTGAGCAGGTTCAGCTCCGTTTCCGACCTTTCCCGGGCCAGGGCGGCGATCTCGTTGTTCTGCCGGAACCACTTGATCGCCAGAATGAAAGGGATGCTGAACAACATGCCGAAAAAGGGCAGCAGCGCGTGGATGTCTTCAAAAATGAGGCCGTTGTGAACCGGGTGGATATCCGTTTGCCGCACCATGGGCAGCCAGGCGATGAGCTGGGCGGCGAGCGGGTAAAAGAGCACGATGGTAGCAATGAAGCTCAGGCCGTAATAAATGGCGCCCCGCTGTTTCAGTATTTTGTTGATCAGAAAATAGTGGTTGATCCAGTAGAAGGCGTAGTAAATGAGCAGAATGATAAAGATCTGGCAGGTGTAACTGGCTATCGTGAAAACAGAGGCTTCTTTCATCCCGTTTCCCGGCACATAGAACCATAGCCAGGCATAGAATATCGCAAAAAAAGCCGTAAACAGCAGGATGCCCTTTTCCAGGCTTATTTTTTTCACCCATTGCCGCCTGGCCTGGCCCTTTAGCCAATAGTAATTCAGCAGGAGGGCAAGCTCCGTGGCCAGAAACCAGGCGCCCGTCAACCGGACTGCCACCTTGCCCATGCCCGGGGAAGCAATAAACGCCTGCCAGCCCGGCACTTCTATCAGGTAGGGATAGGCCAGGAAACAAAAGGCCCACAATCCAACATAGGCGGAAAGAGGGAGCTGCTCCTGCAACCACCTTCTAAACCCGCAAAATACCAGCACGGGGGCAAACAACAGGCTTAACCTGCCGGCATACGCGAGATACACCGGCCACTCCTGCCGCCCTTCCTGATGAACGAGAACGATACTGGTAAAGAGAATGCCCGTAAAATAGGCCCAGATGGTATGGCCTAAAATGAAGCGCTCGGCCTGTTGGATCAATTTCTTCATGAATCGATATTCGGCCTAAAACAAGCAAGAAAGAACGGGCTGTGCAAATTTCCCTGGCCAGCGCCCTTATTTCGATGATGAAAGGAAAGGCTACTATCGCCAAGGCCTCGCCCGCCTTTCATCCCCACTTTTCTATCCTTTATCACCCTTAGTTGTGGGAGGCGCCAGGGCCAGGTACTTTCGTGACGGCATCAAAATAAGAAGAAAATGATGGGCTTAACCATTAGAAACCTCACCAAAGTATACCGCAATGGCGCCAAAGCCGTCGACAGCCTGAACCTGGAGATCGGCCGGGGCATGTTCGGCCTGCTGGGGCCCAACGGCGCCGGCAAATCCACCCTGATGAGAACGGTGGCCAGCCTGCAGCGCCCCGATAGCGGCAGCATCTCCTTCAACGGCATCGATGTGTTGAAAAACCCCATGGCCCTGCGCCGGATACTGGGCTATCTGCCGCAGGAGTTCGGCGTCTACCCCGGAGTGCCGGCAGAGCGGCTGCTGGATTATTTCGCCACCCTAAAAGGCGTGTCCTCCGGGGCGGAACGCCGAAAGCTGGTAGGGGAGGTGCTGGAGATCACCAACCTCCGGGAGGTGCGCAGGAAAAATGTGGACAGCTATTCCGGGGGCATGAAGCAACGCTTCGGCATCGCCCAGCTGCTGCTCAACCGCCCGAAGCTCATCATCGTCGACGAGCCGACCGCCGGCCTCGACCCGGCGGAACGCCGGCGCTTTCTCAACATCCTGCGGGAGGCCGGCGCCCAGAGCACCGTCGTTTTTTCCACCCACATCGTGGAGGACGTTCGGGAGATCTGCAACGAAATGGGCATCATGAACGGCGGGCGGCTGTTGCAACAAACCACGCCTGAGGCCGCAAGGGC
>CAYVVK010000754.1:0-3364 GCA_964454855.1 uncultured Phaeodactylibacter sp.
TGGAGACGGTCGTTTACCGTTCTATTGAGTACCTTCCTCTGGCTCTGCTGGGCATTGGGCTCTACGATTTTTTCATCATCCACATCTTTACCCTGGCCGTTGGGCACTACAACCACTCCAATATCACTGTGCCGGGTTATGTGACCGGTGGAGTAGTAGGCTTGCTCATCGGGCTGGCCATCGCTACCAGCGGTTTCGATATCGAGCTGCTGTCCAACCCCTCGCCTTTGCAACAGCTGGGCGTAGTACTCATCAGCGCTGCCGGAGGCAGCCTCCTGCTGGGCCCCTTCATGAAAAAGATCTTCAACAGCCCGGAGATGCACATCTGGCATCATTCCTACGACTTGCCGGAGGGCCACCCGCACGGCATCAACTTCGGCATTTCACTAGCCATGTGGGACTATATCTTCGGTACGGCAGTGATCCCTCACGACGGGCGCGACATCAGGCTGGGCTTTCCAGGGCTGGGCCGTTTTCCCAAAGGCTTTTTTGGACAGGTAGCCTATGGCTTTGCCCGCAGGAAAGAGGAGCGTGCCGGGATTACAGAAACAGCCGATAAGGCGTGATGAGGCATAGCTTATTGCTGTTTTACTAGTTTTTGCGTGAAAACTTTCTCTTCTCCGAGCTGAACGCTCAGCAAATAAATCCCGGCAGGAAGGCCTTCCAGGTTCAGTGTTTGCTGTCCTGCTTCCGGAAATTCTTCTTCCCTCCAGGCCCTTCCGTCCATGCCCAGTATTGAGATCCGGGCCGGAGCTGCGGTAAATGCTATATTCGCCTTATGGGTACAGGGATTAGGCCATAGCCGAAATGCTTTCTGCCGGGTAAGCGGGGTTTCGTCAACCGCCGTAAGCGCAGCCGCAGGTTTAAAATGCAGCCGGATCATCAGCCGATAACGATGGCCGATATCGTTCTCCCAGGGAATGCCCCCGCGGGCTACCGGAGAGTATAGCCAAAACCGCTGGTCGCCCGGTTGTTCGTCAAAACCAAAACCCAGCAGGCCCTGTGGGCCATCCTGGCCGGCGGAGAACAGGTACTTTGCCGGATGTAAGGGCAGGGGCTGCGGCAGTTCGTGGTACACCCAGGCTTCCAGTTCCTCCCCGGCGGAGATCTTTTCGGAATGGTAGATCTCTTCCCCAACCAGGCCCTCTTCATCGAAGCCGCGAACCGAGAAGTTAAAAGTTTTACCCGAACCAGGGCCCCGGTCTGCATAGATCGAATCGGTATCGGTTACGATGTAGGCCGAGATGCCGATCAGGGTATCGGCCTGCCGGAGGTGAAAAGGGGCAAATTGTCGAGGATGTCTGTCAAATTGCAGAAAAGATGCTTTACTTTACCGGACTGAATAAAAAAATGAAAAGCAGTTATGGCTATTCGCGGTACACTTAAAATTGTTTTTTCCTTTTACTCAGTCATTCTTTTCCTTACAGGTTGCTCTGGCCCAGGCCCTTTTCAGGAGTTTGTGGATACTCATGGGAGGAAATATAGCCTGCTTATTATGGGCGGGAAGCTGTTAGATGGCCAGGATACCAGTGCGCGCACGGCCGATGTACTCATTCGTAATGACTCCATTCTTTTTGTGGGCAAGGTGGATACTACGCTGATCGAACTAAGCCAGGTGATCGACGCTACCGGCAAGTACGTCAGCCCGGGATTTATAGATACCCATGCCCATGGAGACCCGCTGGAAACACCAGCCTTTGAGAACTTCCTGGCCATGGGCGTCACCACCATCTGCCTGGGGCAGGATGGGGGCAGCCCGGCCTATGAGGATATTGGAATTTGGATGGATAAAGTGGACAGCGTCGGCCCGGGGGTCAATATCGCCATGTTCGTGGGCCACGGCACGCTCCGGGAATTGAGCGGCCTGGGCTATAAGCCCGAACCGGCGCCCGGGGAGATGGAAAAAATGGAAAGCCTGCTCAATGATGCCCTGCAGGCGGGCTGCTTTGGCATGACCACCGGCCTGGAATACACCCCCGGCACCTATGCCGGGGATGCCGAACTGCTCGCGCTGGCAAAGGCAGTTGGGGAAAAAGACGGCCTCATCATGAGCCATGTGCGAAATGAGGATGATGACGCCATCGAAGCCTCCCTGAGGGAATTGCTGCGGCAGGGGCAATACTGCAACGTACAGGTTTCTCATCTGAAAGTGGTCTACGGCAAAGGAGAAGAACGCGCGGAAGAGATCCTTGCTCTGCTGGATTCCGCTCGTCAGGCCAGCTCTTATTCCGTGACGGCCGACCTATACCCCTACACCGCCAGCTATACCGGCATCGGCATCGTATTCCCGCAATGGGCGAAGCCGCCCAATGATTATGAGCAGGTAAAAAAGGAACGCCGGGCAGAGCTGCTGGAATTCCTCCGCCGGAAGATCGCTTCCCGCAACGGCCCGGAAGCCACCCTCTTCGGCACGGCGCCCTTTGCCGGAAAGACGCTGGCGGAAGTGGCCGAAGCACAGGGCAAACCCTTTGAGGAAGTACTGCTGGAAATCGGCCCCGGCGGCGCCTCCGGCGCTTATTTTGTGATGAACGAGGAACTGCAGGCCCGGCTGCTGGCCGATCCCCATGTGATGGTTTGTTCCGACGGCAGCCCCACCATGCACCATCCGCGGGGCTACGGCAGTTTTGCCAGGATCATTGAAACCTATGTGCTGAAAGAAAAACTACTTTCTCTGGGAGAGGCCGTCCGTAAAATGACGGGCCTGCCGGCGCAAACGCTGGGCCTGAAAGGAAGAGGCCGGATAGAGGCCGGCTACCATGCCGACCTGCTGGTATTCAGCCCGCAACAGGTGAAAGCGCTGGCAGATTTCAGCAACCCCAAACAACTGGCACAGGGCATGGACTGGGTGGTCGTCAATGGAAAAGTGGCGTTTCAGAGAGGCGAAAGTAAAGGGCGATACGGCAAAGTTCAAAAGCCCTGATGGCAGACCCCTCCAAGGTGGCTGACATCTATTGCCTAAAATTCTCCACCATTTGCATCAAATTTTATAAAAAGAAAGGTAAATTCCTTGGTATAAACCAGTAACGGTTGATTTCAGGATAGAAGAGGCTTAGGTGAGGAAGGGCATTGCACCCTGGAATCAACACCAACAAAAACCAACCGGTGTGAACGGAGGCCAGATCATAGCTAAAATCCTGAAAAAACAAGGCGTACAACATCTATTCACCCTCTGTGGAGGGCACATTGCTCCCATCTATGTAGAAGCGGAAAAAGAAGGCATCCGGATCACGGATGTGCGAGACGAAGCCTCGGCGGTTTTTGCTGCTGACGCAATCGCCCGCATTACCGGCATTCCGGGGATAGTGGCCGTTACTGCCGGCCCGGGCGTCACCAATTCCATCACAGCGCTCAAGAATGCCCAGAT
>CAYVVK010000755.1:0-3360 GCA_964454855.1 uncultured Phaeodactylibacter sp.
TAGAGATATGCGATCTGGCGTCTGGCATCTGATGTCTGGCGTCCAAAGTCTAATACTTTTTAAAAATGTTTCCATTCAGCTTTTCGGGAATAATAGCGCAACTCATACCGCTGCTGTTTATGGGAAAGTCAAACTTAAAGGCTCTTGCCAGCAGCGGCGATCATTGGGAAAACCAGTAATGTAGATTGTCTTCAGTAGTCAATGATCGAGGTTAACAGGGCTTTGAGGTGTCGTACTGTTTTCAAATGTCTGGCACAAAGAAGAAAAAAAAGAATGGAGCACGCAATAGGCAAGATGCCCGCTTCGGCAGTTTTAGCACAGTTTAACCAACAGGCCCCTCGCAGAAGGGAGAACGTTAATTTTCAAACTCAGCATAACCATCTATTTCTCAAGATCTTGCAAATATTGTTAATTTTATAATGTCAAAGCGCTAAAAACTTTAACAATCGAAAACCTCCTGCTATAAATGGCCCTGCCCCTCTGATCGGCACTCTTTGATTTCAGAAAACGCCAGGGATGGTTTATCTTGGTAACCCGGCCGGCCACAAACACACGAACACACGAACACACGAACACACGAAAAATGCCCAAAGACCGCAACAAGGCGAAACCCAAGGTGAGAAGCGGCGTCAAACAGCCCGGCAGCCTGAATCCCCGCCTGCAGGCCCCGAAGCGCCGGGAGTTGGCGGCGGAAGACTATATAGCGGGTATACTAAAGGGAGACCGCATACTGCTGAGCCGCGCCATCACGCTCATCGAAAGCAGGCGAGCGGAGCATCAGGCCCTGGCTCAGGAGGTCATCGAGGGCTGCCTGCCCCATAGCGGGCAATCCATCCGCATCGGCATCACGGGCTCTCCCGGAGTGGGGAAAAGCACGTTTATTGAGGCCTTCGGTAAGCATCTTTTGGATAAAGAGCGGCGCCTGGCCGTCCTGGCCATCGACCCCAGCAGCCAGGTAAGCCGGGGCAGCATTCTGGGCGACAAGACCCGCATGGAGCAGCTGGCCATAAGCGATGAGGCTTTTGTCCGGCCCTCCCCTGCCGGCGAATCTTTGGGTGGAGTGGCCCGCAAAACTCGCGAAACCATCATCCTCTGCGAAGCCGCAGGTTATGACACCGTCATTATAGAAACGGTGGGGGTCGGGCAGTCGGAGACGGCAGTGCACTCCATGACCGATTTTTTTCTGCTGCTGCTGCTGCCCGGCGCCGGCGATGAACTTCAGGGCATCAAACGGGGCATCGTAGAAATGGCCGACCTGATCGCCGTCAATAAGGCCGATGGCGAACGGCTGCTACTGGCCAAACAGGCCCGGCAGGAATACCGCAACGCCCTGCACCTCCTTCCTCCCAAGGAAAGCGGCTGGGTGCCCGGCGCCCTCATCTGCTCCGCCATCACCGGAGAGGGGGTCGCCGAAATATGGGAAAAGGCCAGTGACTACCAGCAAATGGCCAAAGAAAGTGGCTATTTTGAGCGGCGGCGGCGGGAACAGGCCCAATACTGGTTCTTTGAGGCCATTGACAGCCAGCTGCGGGCCGCTTTTTTCAAGCATCCCGCTGTAAAAGAACAGCTGCCGGACATCAAGCAGGCGGTGCTGGATGGCAGGCACACGCCCTTTCAGGGGGCGGAGCAGCTGCTGGCACTTTTCCGGAAATAGTGGCCCCGCCAGGCCTCTGGCCGTCAAAATGAGGCCATTCGCAGAAAAGCGTAAACTTTAGGCCCGATACCTGCTTTACTTAGGTTGGGCATTATTCAAACTTAAACATTCATTCTGATGAGATCATTAGTATTGCCAATTGTCCTGATCGGCCTGGGGCTGATCCTGCTCGTAAGTGGTTGTAATACTTACAACGCCCTCGTTAATGAGGAAGAAGACGTAGAGAATGCCTGGTCGAAAGTGCAGAGCGCCTACCAGCGCCGCGCCGACCTCATTCCCAACCTCGTCAATACCGTAAAAGGCGCAGCGGAATTCGAAAAGGGCACCCTCGAGGCCGTCACCAACGCCCGCGCCCGCGCCACCAGCATCAACATCGACCCGAATAATCTGAGTGCCGAAAAACTCAAGGAGTTTCAGGAAGCCCAGTCTGGCCTCAGCCAGTCCCTCGGCCGTCTGCTGGTGGTTTCCGAAAACTACCCCGCCCTGCAGGCCAACCAGAACTTCCGGGAACTGCAGGCCCAGCTGGAAGGCACAGAAAACCGCATTAAAGTAGCACGCGACCGCTTTAACGACACGGTCACTGAATACAATAAAAAAGTACGCCGCTTCCCCGGCAGCCTCTTCGCCAGTATGTTCGGCTTCGACCAGAAAGCCCAGTTCGAGGCAGAGGCCAGCGCCCAGGAAGCGCCCAAAGTAGAATTTTAAACATGATCGATTTTTTTGAGCCCGAACAGGAAGCGCTAATCGTCGAGGCCATCCGGGAGGCGGAACTCCACACCTCCGGCGAGATCCGCGTACACCTGGAAGCTGACAGTGAGGGCGACATCATGGAAGAAGCCAGGAGGATCTTCAAAAAGCTCGGCATGCACCGCACCGAGGCCCGCAACGGCGTGCTGATCCTGCTGGCGCCCGAGCGCCGGGAGTTCGCGATCCTGGGAGACAAGGGCATCAACGAAGTCGTACCCGAAAACTTCTGGCAGGAAGAGCGCGACCTGATGCAGGAGCACTTCCGCCACGGCGCCTTCGCTGAGGGGATCAGCAAGGCCGTTGAAAAGGTAGGGGAAAAACTCAAGGACTACTTTCCCTACCAACAGGACGACACCAACGAACTCCCCGACGACATCTCCTACGGAAAAGGCGATCGGGGCACCTGACTTTCTAAAGAGCAAACCATATTATGCTGAAATATTTTCTTTCCCTACTGTTCCTGGCCCTCGGCACCCTGGCCATTGCCCAACCGGAAGTACCGGAGCCTACCGACTTCCTGGTCAATGACTATGCCGGCCTGCTGAGCCGCCAGGAGGTAGAGCAACTGGGTAATAAACTGCGCGATTACGCCCTGGAAACCTCCACGCAGATCGTCATCGTCACTGAGCCTTCCCTGGAAGGAGGGGATGACTTCCAGCGCGCGCTGGCTTTCTACGAGAAATGGAAGATCGGAGGCAGTGAGGAGCAGAGCAACGGGGTGCTGATCTACGTCGCCGAAGAAGACCGTAAGATAAGGATCATGACCGGTTACGGCGCCGAAGGCTTCCTGCCAGACGCCATCTCCAAGCGCATCATCGACAACATCATCACTCCTGCTTTCCGGCAGGGCCGTTACTATCAGGGGCTCGAGCAGGCCACAAGCGCCATTATGGACTATGGGCGCGGCGAGTATTCCAGCGACGGCCAACAGCAGCAAAAGCGAGATGCCAAAGGGGGCA
>CAYVVK010000756.1:0-784 GCA_964454855.1 uncultured Phaeodactylibacter sp.
GCCGGGTGGCGCCCACCGAGAAACTACTTTCAAAAATAGCAGCCGGCGTATTCACGGTACCGCAGCCCAGGCCGCTGTTGCCGGCGGAGACCACCACGACGATGCCGGCGGCCTTCAGGTTGTCGACCACGGCGCGCATGGCAGCGAAGTTGGATTCATTGCAGCCTTCGATCTCCGGGCAGCTCCAGGAGTTATTGATCACGTGGGGAGCCCTTGTGGGGTCGGGGTTCTCGCCATTCAGATCTGTAGGCGCCAGGAACCACTCGAAACACTCGATATAGGTAGCCGGCGTGCCGACGCCGCGCTCCATATTGCGGCAGGCCACCCAACGAGCTTTGGGAGCGACGCCGATGCTTGTGCTCTGGTCACTTGTCAGGCCGGCCATGATGCCCATGGTATGCGTGCCGTGGTTGTGGTCGTCGCAGGGCACCGGGCTGTCCAGGCCGCAGGGATTGGCGCTGGCATTGGTGGTGTCGCCATTGAGCGGGTCAAGCCGGTGGATGGCGTCGTGCCAGTTGTAGTTGTGGTCGGCGCTTTCGCCATTCCAGCCCCGGTAGGTAGGCTTAATGGCGGGGTGATCCCACTCGTAGCCGGTATCCTGGCCGCCGATCACGACGCCCTGGCCCTGGTATCCCATATCCCAGACGGCATCGGCATTGATCCTGGCGATGCCCCATTCTACGGCACTGCGGGAAGCTATCTCCGGGCTTTCTTCGGGATAGGGCTGCTGAAGCCTGATGCTGGGGTTGTCCTGTACCTGCGCGACGATGTCCATTTCCGCAAT
>CAYVVK010000756.1:794-3356 GCA_964454855.1 uncultured Phaeodactylibacter sp.
CAATGCGCCGGATGAGGGCAAGGCCGCCTTCCACTTTCAGGGCGTTGATGATGAAAAAAGATTGATAAGGCGCCTGTTCCTTCTCCAGCAGATCGATAAGAGGCTGCTGGCTTTGGCGGGCGACGGCCCGCAACGCCTGGTAGGCGAAAGCCCCTTTTTCTGCCTTGGTTTTGAGATTACGGGCGGAGTTCAGGCTGGCCTGGGCATGCAGTACTACGAGGAATTCCGCGGATTGCCCATCGGCAACTTTTTCTAATAGAGACGCGTCGGCCTTCTTTACCCAGTCATGGCCTCCTTTCTCCTGCCAGCCGGAAAGGGCCAGAAGAAAAAGGGCGGTAAGAAGTAGATATTTCATACGATGATTTTTTATAAATGTAACCCTTGATGGAGGACTATCGAATAGGATGAAGCGGTAATTGTCCGCAAAACCGGCGATGTGTCAGTTAAGCGCTTATTTGAAGGCACCCTGAAATCGCCGGATAGCGGCCCGGAGAAGATATTTGTTAAAATTTCAATGCCGAAAGTTTTTTGCCCCGGGAAAAAAATTTAATTTTATAAGGCTTTGATTTTGACGGCCTAAAAACTTTAAAGAGAGCGCTATGCCATACCAATTTACACTGTATGATGCTTTCTCCGGGATAAACGCCATGGAGAAAAGCAAGGTGATCCGCTTTTTATGCGATCACAACCTTACTCCCCGGCACAGTGTACTGGAAGCGGTAGAATACGCTGTTAAGCTGAAACCCTCTTTCGGCGGCTATGTACTGGTAGCCGAGGAAGACCATCAGATTATCGGCGCTGTCGTTGCCAACCGAACCGGGATGGAAGGCTACAATCCGAAGAACATCTTCGTGTTCGTTACCCTGCACAAGGATTATGAGGCAGAGGAAAACCTCATCCGTGCCTTGCTGGAAAAAGCCATCCGCTATGCCGATGGCGACGTGGCCATCCACGTCGAACCCGGCCACCCCGCCCTGCAGATCTATCAAAAAATGGGCTTCCAGGCTCAGTACCTGGAACTGCGCCTTTCCAAACATAAATCTGCAGTCGCCTAAGTTCCTCTCAAAACCTCCCAAAAGCCAGGTGTCAACTTCTTTCAGAACAACACTTTCCATTCCCAGAACGTATCGCTGAAGTTTCCTGTTCTTTACGAAAGCGTATATCCTCATCATTTTCAGGATATAGCGCGTTGTGAAATTATGGAACACAGTAAAGCGGTCAAACACTTAAGCCAGGATGTACGCCTTAGCGACGCGCGTTTAATAAGTGTCGTGTTTGGCTAGGCCAGTGATTTTTTCTTTAGCCAAGGCGAGGGTTCCCGCCCTTAGTGGGGCTAAGGGCGGCGGTTCCTCAACGCAGGATAAAGGAAAAAGCACTCCTAGAAAGCCGACAGTTATTGATCGCGCGTCGCTTAAGGAAGTCATGGAAATGACTGCCCTCCAGCCTATGCCTTCTTCCGATGGTAGCCTCTACCACGGGCTGGTTCGTGCTGTCATTTACCAGCAGCTCTCAGGCAAAGCAGCAGATGCCATTTACGCCCGTTTCCCAAAACCAGGGGTTGACAAGTATCATTCCTATTGTGGCTATACTTTTTCAACTTGCGCTTGTTGTACCCATTGGAGGTGAACATGAACACAAATTACAATTGAATGATATTTACTAATTTTAGCCGGAAAGCGGCTAAGGCCATGGACAGTGACCGATTAATAGGTAAACATACCGGGCAGGAGAAAGGCCCGCTGCTCATTTGCCTGGCGGGGATGCACGGAAACGAGCCCGCCGGCATTCAGGCGCTCGAAATTCTGTTTAGGCTGCTGGAGATCGAACCGGAAAGCAACCCCAACTTCACCTTCAAAGGCCGAATACTGGGCCTGAGGGGAAACATGCAGGCCAGCAAAAAGAAAATGCGCTATCTCGAAAAAGACCTCAACCGCCTGTGGACGGAAGAACACATCCACTATGTAAAAAATACGCCAACTGAAGAACTGCGCGCCGAATTTCTGGAACTACATCAACTCATCACCATCATAGAGCAGGAGATCGCTGACTACCAGCCGGAAAAGATCATCTTGCTCGACCTGCACACCACTACCGCATACGGAGGCATTTTCTCCATCGCCACCGATGACCCGGAAAGCGTGCGCGTAGCGGTGGAATTACATGCTCCGGTGGTCAAAGGCATGCTGGAAGGCATCCATGGCACTACCCTCCATTATTTCAATAACGAGCACTTCGACTGTGAAACCATCGGCGTCTGTTTCGAATCCGGCCAGCACGACGAACCCCTTTCTGTCAACCGCGCCATCGCTGCCGTCATCAACTGCCTGAGAACGATAGGCTGCGTGCGCGCCGAACATGTCGAGAACCGGCATCGGCAGATCGACCCCCGACGACGAGCGGTGCAGCGACAACCCGAGGTCCGCAGCGCCGAGGAGTCCGCGATAGTCGTCCCACTCGAGCCAGGCCGGGCGTACCCTATCGGCCTCGAATCCCTCCTCGACGAGCATCGACCTGACGCGCTGGATGAAGAACATCTCGTGTTCGCGAGACTCGCGACTGCCG
>CAYVVK010000757.1:0-3354 GCA_964454855.1 uncultured Phaeodactylibacter sp.
CCCATGCAGTGGAATGCCGACCGCAATGCCGGCTTCTCAGCCGCCAACCCACAGAAGCTTTTCCTGCCCGTCATTCAGGACCCGCTCTACCGCTACGAGGCGGTCAACGTGGAATTGCAGAACCGCAACTCCTCCTCCCTGCTGTGGTGGATGAAGAACATCATCTCGATGCGCAAGCGCCTCCGGGCCTTCAGCCACGGCAAGGTCGAATTTCTGGACTCCCATAATAGCAAGGTGCTGTCCTTCCTGCGCTCCTACGAGGGCGAGAGCATACTGGTGGTGGCCAACCTCTCCAAATTCTCCCAGGCCGTAGAGCTGGATCTTAAGCGCTTTAAAGACATCCGGCCCACCGATATTTTCAGCCAGAATAAGTTCTTCGAGATCAGGGAAGAGGCCTACCACTTTACCCTGGGGCCCTATGGCTACCACTGGCTGCTGATGGAGGAAGTGGAGGCCATTGAAGAGGCGCCAAAAGACCGGCAGCTGGAAGAGGTGGAAACCGAGGTGGAATGGCCGGAATTTTTCGATAACTATACCAGCAAACGCCGCTTCGAAAAAAAGGTACTGCCTGCCTACCTGCAGAGCTGCCGCTGGTTCGGCGGAAAGTCCAAAAAGATCGTTTCCATCGACATCAAGCACTTCCCAAGCATAGAGACTGAGGGTAAGACGGCTTTCTTTCTCAATGTCTTCATCCGCTACACCGACGGCCTGCCGGAAACCTACTTCCTGCCCGTCACCATCGTCACACAGGCCGAACAGGTAGTGCGCTTTCTGAAAAACGAGAACCAGAGCGTCATTTCTTACATCAAAACCCCCACCCGGGAAGGCATCATCATCGACGCCATATACGAAGACTGGTTCCGCGATGAACTCTTCTGGAACATCAAGCAGAATGAAAAGGCCAATGTGCTGGGCGGCCAGCTGATCTTCGAATCCGGAAAGATACTCGATGAACTGCAGGTGGAAAAGGAAGACATCGTCTCAAATGTCCTGAAAGCCGAGCAAAGCAACACCTCCGTCATCTACAACGACCAGTTCTTCTTCAAGATCTACCGCAAACTGGATACCAACATCAACCCCGACCTGGAACTCGTCCGCTTCCTTTCCGACCGGACGGACTTCCGCAACTCCCCGCGCTACGGGGGCGGCATTCAGTTTGAGAATACCCTCGAAAAGGCCTACACCATCCTGGGGCTGCTGCAGAACAAGATACCCAACCAGGGCGAAGCCTGGACGATGATGCTCGAAGCCCTGAACCGCTACTACGAAAAAATACTCACTAAGGTGGAGAGGGATAAGCCCGCCCCACCACTGGTGATGAAAAAAAGGATGTACTTCAAGGACACCCCGGAGCGCCTCCAGAAACTCATCGGCAGCATGACCTACGAGCGCGCCGTGCTGCTGGGCCAGCGCACTGCCGAAATGCACATCGCCCTGGCCTCCGGCCATTCCGACCCCGACTTCTGCCCGGAGCGCTTCTCACAGAACTACCAGCGCTCTATCTATTCCCAGCACCGCAAGCTGGCCAATGAGAAGCTCAGCGCTTTGGAGCTGCGCATGTCCTCCCTGCCCGAGCACATCTCCCGCGAAGCGCGGCAGATCCTGGACATCAGGGACGAGATCCTGGCCTGCTTCGCCGAGATCTATTCCCAAAAGATAGAGGCCACCAAGATCAGGGTGCACGGCGACTACCACCTGGGGCAGGTGCTGTATAATGGCCGCGACTTCTTTATCATCGACTTTGAAGGGGAGCCCATGCACTCCATCAGCGAACGCCGCCTGAAACGCACCCCCTTTAAGGACGTGGCGGGCATGATCCGCTCTTTCCACTACGCCGCCTACGGCCAACTGGTGCTCAACCAGAATTATCGCCAGGAGGATATGGAACTGCTGGAATCCTGGGCCAACCAATGGTTCCATTACGTCAGCCAGTACTTCCTCACCGCCTACCTGGATAAAACGGAAGGCCAAAGCTTCATCCCCCAGGAGGAAAGCGCCCTGCAACTACTGCTGCGCAATTACATCCTCGAAAAGGCCATCTACGAAGTCGGCTACGAAATGAACGCCCGCCCGGAATGGCTGCGCGTGCCGATCAGAGGGGTGCTTTATGCTATGGAGGAGTATTTGCAGTCGGCAGTGAGCAGTGGGCAGTGAGCAGTGGGTGGCTGGCAAAGATCCTAAATCGTAAATGCCTCAATCCTGAAGGTTTAAATAACCTGATTTGAGATTTACGATTTGAGCAGTTACGATTTGGGAAGCAGGCAACTGGCAGCTGGCCATGTGGAATTCGTAAAGCGAATATTCCACAGGGTGGGCAGTTTTCGCCCGCCGACTCCATCTTCCGCAGCCCCGCTTTGCCCCAACATCCTAAATCGGTTTCATTTATGATATAACATCCCGCACCACATCCCCGATGAGGCATATTTAAACTGCCCCCATTCTGTGATACCGGTCACCCTCGAAGCCCGAAAACTTTTTTATCTTTCAGGTAACAATCATAAAAGATGCTCTCAAAAAAGTCCAAATACGCAATAAATGCCCTGCTCTACATCGCGCGCCACCGGGAGGAAGAGCGGCCAGTACTAGCCTCTGAAATATCTGAGCACGAAAGCATTCCCCACAAATTCCTGGAAGCCATACTACTAGACATGAAGAATGCCGGCATACTGCGCAGCAAACGCGGGCGCCACGGCGGCTATTTCCTCAAAATGGAGCCCGAAGAGATTAACCTGATCACCGTCATGCGCCTCTTCGACGGCCCCATCGCCCTGCTGCCCTGCGTCTCCCTAAACTACTACGAAGGCTGTGATGAATGCCGCGATGAAGAAACCTGCGGCATCCGTGCAGTTTTCCTCACCATCCGCGACCATACCCTGGATACGCTGCGCCAGAATAACATCGCCGCCATTATGGAAAAGGAGAAGAGCCTGAAGGAAGGCTAAGCCTCATTTCTTTTCACCCGCCCTTCCCGATAGCCGGGAAAGGCGTAGGCGGCCATTCCCTCAATTTCCCTATATTGCCGCAAAAAAAATGATGAACTGGAAGTCAATATTTGTTGCAGCTCTGATACTGGGCGCCGCCACCGCTCCCCTCTCTGCCCAGGGCCTCATGGACAAACTCGCCAGCCAGGCCTGTGACTGCATTTCCAAACAAGACGTGGACAATATGTCCAAAGACGAAATTCAGATGCAGCTGAGCTTTTGCATCATGGAAGCCATCGGCGCCAACCAGGCCGCTTTTGAAAAGGAAATGGGAAACATCGACCCTTCCGACCAGGCGGCCATGACAAAACTGGGCGAACAGATCGGCATGAAAATGGCCTTCAAATGCCCGCAGGTGCTGATGAAAGTGGCG
>CAYVVK010000758.1:0-3353 GCA_964454855.1 uncultured Phaeodactylibacter sp.
TGGAGATGACGATGGCCTCCGGCGTGTCATCCACGACGATCTCGGCGCCGGTAGCCGCTTCCAGGGCGCGGATGTTGCGCCCCTCGCGGCCGATGATCTGCCCCTTGAGGTCATCAGACTCGAGGTTGAAAACGGAGACGGTGTTCTCGATGGTGTATTCAGCGCACATGCGCTGAATGGTTTCGATGATGATCTTTTTAGCCTCCTTATTGGCAGTCACTTTAGCCTGCTCGATGGTATTTTTCACCAGGGCCATGGCATCGGTTTCGGCTTTGGCCTTGACGGCCTCCAGGAGTTGTTCTTTGGCTTCGGCCTCGCTGAGGTTGGCCACTTTTTCGAGCTCTTTGATGTGGCGTTCGTTGGCAGCGTCGAGTTCTTCCTTTTTACGCGCCATGACCTTGCTTTGCTTTTCGAGGTTTTCCCTCAGGGCGATGGCATCGGCTTCGCGTTGTTCCAGCTCCGCCACTTTATCGTCAAGGGCTTTAACCTTATCTTCGAACTTATCCTGCTTATGGCGGAGTTCTCCTTCCAGGCCTTTGATCTCCACCTCCCGTTCCTTGAGCTCGACGAGCTGCTCGGCTTTGTGGCTGTCGAATTCCGATTTCAGGCGGCTGAACTTCTCCTTGGCTTCCTGGATCTTTTTTTGCTTAATGCGCTCATTTTTGCCCTCTGCGGCGGAGATGATCTTTTCCGCCCTGGCCTCGGCCTCATCGATGATGCGCTTGGCGGTAAGCCGCGCCTCTTTGACCTCCAGGTCGGCTTTGGCATTCATTTCCTCGATCTTCTTCGTGTTGGCCTTTTGCAGGGTAGACCGCACGATTATATATCCGATGGCTATTCCGATCAGCAAGCCAACGGCTCCGAATATTATTTCCATATCAGTGTGTTTTGAGCATTGAATGATTACAGTTTTCCTGCCCCACTGGGGCTTTGGGTTAATGGCCTGAAAACTGCAGGGAGAAGGACTGTGAGGGAAGCCTCGCTTGCCGGGCCAGTGGGCAGTGGTCAGCAGGCAGTTTGCCGTTGTAAGCTGACCCACTACCGAAACATTAGTTCAGCAGTTTGTCGAGCAGGGCATCCAGGTTAGAAAGCTTAGAGGAGAGGCTGATGCCTTCCGCAGAAGACTGTTTGGCTTTGTGCAGGTCTACCGCATAGGTCAGGAGCGCCATGGACAGGCAGTCCTGTTTATCCTTATTGGTGTAGGTCAGTTGAAAACGATTGATCTTTTCATTGACCTCTTTGACGATTTTTCGTATTGCAGGCTCATCCGATGCTTCGATTTTCAGGGGATAGGGCCTGCCGGCAATCAATACCGTTATATTTTTCGTCTCTTTATCCTGCACTCCTCTCATACATTAATGCTTGTGCAACCACTCGATACATTGATCGATCTCATGGATGTATTGTTCAAGCTGTTCTCTTAGCTTCTTTGAATGCTCTGGTTGCTCTTCCCGCTGCAAGTCCAGTACTCGCTGCGAATTTTCGAGCTTATCTTTCAAAGCGCTGACGGTACCTTTCTGGCGGTCCAGTTCAGCTTTGAGTTGTTGATTTTCCTCTCTCAAGGCCGCGTTTTCATTCTGTATGCGCTCCATCTTCAGCACCAGCTGCCTAACCTTGAGCTCTATGTTGTCAATGTGCTCTGATAGGTTCATTTTGGGATTTTGAGTGGCGAAGCTGCTTTCCCTAACGCCGGATAGAAGCTCCCAATTGCGACTCATACGCCTCAATCAGTTTATTGACCACTTTATCCACTTCCTTATCCTTAAGAGTCTTCGTGGGGTCTTCGAAGAGGAAACTGACGGCATAGGATTTCTTGCCTGTGCCAAGCTGTTCTTCATTTTCGTAGACGTCGAAGAGGTTAATATCCTGAATGAGCTTCTTGCCCACTTTCTGGGCTATCGCCACAATATCACTAAATTTTACGGAATTATCAATAACCAATGCCAAATCCCTGCGTACGCTTGGAAATTTGTTAATTTCCCGGAATTCCACCCGGTGTTTGCCTGCGGCTTTCAGCAGCGCATCCCAGTTGAGATCGGCATAGTACAGGCTGCCCCGGATGTCCATCTGTTTGACGAGTTTGGGAGATACATTGCCCAGTTGCGCCAGCAGCTGCGGCCCACGGTGATACTTCAGCCCATAGACGAAGGTTTCATCCCGGATCACGCTTTCCTGATAACCGCTGAGGCCCAGCCGGCCCAGCACATTACCCACCAGGGCTTTCAGGGTATAGAAATCGGCTTCTCCTTTGCGCATGCCCAGCCAGCTTTCCGGCCAGCGTTCGCCGGTGAGGAAGAGGCTCAGGTGTTTCTCCTCCTCTATGCCTTTTTCTCCCCGGCGGTAGGTGCGGCCGAACTCGAACAGTTTAAGGTCCAGCTGCTGCCGGTTCTGGTTGTGCAGCACGGCCTCCAGGCCGCTGAACAGCATGTCGGGCCGCATGATATCGAGGTGCACATTGGAAGTGTTGTTGATGTAAACCAGCTTCTCCCCGGGCAGGCCGTCGAATACCTCTTTGTAATAGCGCGACTGGGAGAGCGAAAGGGCCATCATCTCGCTGAATCCATTGGCCGCCAGGTAATCGCCGATGATATTGCGCAGCTCATCCGGGCTGGGTTGAGGCGCGATGTTGATGCCCGTCTTCACCTGCTCGGGAATGGGCACTTTATTGTACCCGTAGATGCGCAGTATCTCCTCGATCACATCCGCTTCGCGTGTGACGTCTGATTTATTGGTAGGGACAGCCACAGTCAGCACTTCCTCGCTATCGGAGAGGATGTCCATCTCCAGGGCTTCCAGTATCTGGTGTACTTCTTCCCTGGGAATTTCTATGCCGATCAGGCGGCTGATGTGGGCGTATTTGACCTCCACCTTTGCCGGTTTTACGGGCTCCGGGTAGATGTCCACCACCTCACTGGCGATCTCACCGCCTCCCAGTTCCTTCATCAGCAGGGCGGCGCGTTTGAGGGCATAGAGGGCGATGTTAGGGTCGCTGCCTTTTTCAAACACCTTAGCTGCATCGGTACGCAAGTTGTGGCGCATGCTGGTGCGGCGTATCCATTTTGGGTTGAAGTGTGCCGATTCGAGGAAGATGTCCGTGGTTGTTTCCTTGACGCCGGAATTGATCCCGCCGTAAACGCCGCCAATACACATGCCTTCCTCTTTGCCATTGCATATCATGAGGTCTTCGCCGGCCAGCTCGCGCTCCGTTTCGTCGAGGGTGGTGAATTTGGCGCCTTTTGGCAAGGCCTTGACGATAATCTTATTGCCCGCCACCTGCCTCAGGTCGAAAGCGTGCAGAGGCTGCCCCAGCTCGTGCAGGATGAAATTGGTAATATCCACCATATTATTGATGG
>CAYVVK010000759.1:0-3351 GCA_964454855.1 uncultured Phaeodactylibacter sp.
CCCCCATCATCGGCCTGTGGTACTGGTGCACCGACCAGTACATCGTGCAGCGTACCCTCGGTGCCGCCAACCTCAAGGAAGCCCGCCGCGGCACCATCGCGGCTGCTTTCCTGAAGCTGCTGCCCGTGTTCATCTTTATCATTCCCGGTATCATTACCTTTGCCCTGGCCGCCAGCGGAAAAATGGAGTCCATCAGCAGCGAACTGCTGGACAGCGAAGGCAAGGTCATCATAGCCAATGCCCAGCAGGCTTTCCCCCTGCTGGTGGCCACCATCCTGCCTCCGGGTATCCGCGGGCTGGTAGTCGCCGGCCTGCTGGCCGCGCTGATGAGTTCGCTGGCAGGCGTATTCAACGCCTCTTCCACACTCTTCACCATGGACTTTTACTCCAAGTTCAGGCCCGGTGCTTCAGAAAAAACCCTGGTCCGCATTGGCCAGATCGCCACGGCAGTGATGGTGCTCATCGGCCTGGCCTGGATACCGGTCATTCAGGGAAGCCGCGGCCTGTACGATTACCTGCAGAGCGTGCAGGGATATCTCGCCCCTCCCATTTTTGTGGTCTTCTTCTTCGGCGTATTCATGAAACGGCTGAATGCCAAAGGCTGCCTGGCAGCCCTGGGCGTGGGCTTTGCGATGGGCCTGTTCCGCCTGGCCATCGATACGCCGGTAGCCCTGTCGGAAGGGTTTTCCTATGAAGAGGGCTCATTTTTCTGGATCATCAACAACATTTTCTTCCAGTACTACAGCCTGCTCATCCTGATCGTCAGTGCAGCAGTGATGGTGGGCGTCAGCTACGCCACCGAAGCGCCCTCTTATGAGAAGATCAGCGGCCTGACCTTCGCTACCCTGACGGATCAGGACCGGGCGGAGACCAGGGCCAGCTATACCAAGGGAGATATCTTCTGGTCGGGGGTGGTGCTGGTGCTGATCGTTATCGCTTATCTGTACTTTACCGGATAACGAGAGTAGCCGCCGCCTGGCGGGAAATGCAGCAAATGAAAATTGCCCGTTTTGGCGACAACATGCGGGAAGTAGCCGTCACCGAGGGCGACAAGGTGTCTGCCCAGATACAATTCGGCTTTTCGGTGAACGGCTATGGCCTGGGCTGCCTGGTGGACAGGGTAAATGCCGTAGCCGACAAGGAGGCAGACCAGTTCGTGGAAGCCTACCAGGAAGAATACGAGCTGGCCAGGCCCATGCAGATGCGCCTCGTATTCGACTCCCCAGCGGGCCCGGCCCTTAATGCCTCCCTCATCAGCCTGGGCAATCGCTTCCGCCTGCTCGTGAATACCGTCGATGCGGTAGAGCCCGAACAGCCTCTGCCTAAACTACCGGTAGCGCGGGTACTCTGGAAACCCCGGCCAAACCTTCAAACCGCCGCCACTGCCTGGATACTGGCCGGCGGCGCTCACCACACCTGTTACAGCCAGGCCCTGACGGCCGAATATCTGGAAGATCTCGCCGAAATGGCGGGCATAGAATATGTACTGATCGATGAAAACACCCGTACCCATAGCTTTAAGAATGAGCTACGCTGGAATGAAATGTTTTATCAGCTGGCTGCAAAAATTTAAAAGAAAAAGCTCCCGGCCACATTCACCCGATTGGCCTTGCCATCGCCCCGGAACAGGCTGGCGTTGATCACAAACATATCGAAAGGGCTCAGCCACAGGCCTGCGCCGTAGCTGTAGTGCCAGGTATCGGAATCCTCTTCCGGATACCATACCCGCCCGTGGTCGAAGCCGCCGGTAATCCCCATAGAGAAAGGCACCGTCGAATTGGCGGAGCTGAGCAGTTTCAGCCGCAGGTCGATATTCTGGAAGAAGGCCGTGGTGCCGATGAAGCGATTGCGGCGGAAACCCCGGATATTGGGCCCCTGGCCGGGGCCGCTAAGCATGGCGCCCTGGTAAAACTCATAGTCTTCGGTGAATCGGTGCTGTACCCCTACCCGCGTGGCGAAAACCAGGTGGCGGCGGCGGTCCAGGTGCTGGTAGGCACTTAAGGACGCATCGAGGTAAGGAAAGCTTTTATCCAGGTCGTTGAGTTGCTGCTTCCAGCCGGCGTCCAGCAAAAAGTGGATGCCGCGGGCAGGAAAGGCCGGATGGTCGGCATTGCGAAAGTCCAGCACGGCACGCACCCCCAGAAACTCCAGGCTCTGGAATATCTCAGGGTCAAACTGATCCCCTACTTCATCGATGAAACGGCCTTCGGTGCGGTCAATTTTGATGGACTCGATGGTGGGGCCAACCAGGAAACGGGATTCGCTGTTCAGCCTCCGCGAGATGGCCGGTGAGAACCGCAATACCTGCTGCCGGACACGGTTGAAATCCAGATCCCCATCATCTGTTTCCACCTCCGGGTTGGTGCTGTCATTGCCAAAACCGTAGAAGTTGATGGAGTATAGCGGCGTCTGGCCCCCGGCGTCGAGCAGTAACTCCCACTTTCCAAGCAGGTCGATGAACTCACTGGAATAATTGAGGGCAAAGCCCCCGGTAGCCAGCGCATATTTGCCCGACAGGCTGTGCCGGGCGGCATAGGGTTCTTTCCGGAACCCATAGGAGGTATATTGCCAGAGTGCGCCCAGCAACACGCCATCATCCGGGTTGAAACCGGCGGAGGGCAGCATGGTGGTGTAATCAAACTCGTGGTCTACGGAGCGGCGGTTGTAGATGTTGAAGCGGGGGTCTTTGCCAAGGCGTACTCTGGCCTCCGAGCCTGGCTGCACGAAATTATCCTCCTCGCTGGCATCGTAGTAAATGGTATGTTTACCGCCGTCGATGCGGGATTCATCCACAAAGCTATCCTCTCCCAGTCCGCCGATCACCCTGATCTTTATGGCATCGCTGGCCTGGCCGCTGATATTGAAAAAATCGTCATCGTCCAGTCCGTAAAGGCGGATCTCTTTCGTTTCTCCGGGCAGGAAGGTGCGCTCGAACAGCAGCATCTCCATTTCTCCTTCCGAATTGGTGTCGTACACCCGGATATGCGTGCTGCCATCCTCCCGGCGCTCAGCCAGGAAGAGATCCTTCTTTGTCGTTCCGGGCACATCCACCTCTCTGGACACAAATTCGTAGAAGCGGCGGGCGATATCCATGAGGTTATCACGCCGGGGTTTGAGCTTGCGAATGACCTCCGGGCCATCCAGTTCGAAGACGCCGGGAGGCCAGCTTTCCCGGAAGGCCCGCTCGATGACATCGTCGGTGATGCCAGCCTGAATACGGCGCACCTGTTCTTCCCATACGCTCCAGCCGGCGCCGGAAAGGAAAGAGCGGTCGAAGTGGCGCGCATTGTACACCAGCCACTGAATGCGCTTAACATCCTCATCATAAACCAGCAATTTTTTAATGTCGGG